>NZ_JBAIYR010000103.1:0-6374 GCF_036763145.1 Desulfovibrio sp. 1188_IL3213
AACGCCGGAGCCGCGCAGGCCTGTGCAGCTGCGTCGGCCACGGCCGCGGGCGTGTTATTGCGAATATGTCTTTGACATACGCCGGTTTCGACCTATATAATAATTCGCCCCTTTTTGGGTAAAGGATTGGCGCGCTCCCGGCACAGGCCGCAGGTGCAACAGTCCGCATGAGGCGATGTCGGCGCGGTTTGCCATAACGTGTCCGGCGCAACAGTTCAGGGATATTCTTACAATGGTTTTGCCATGATTGCCATGTCCGACCTTTTTCGCGTCAGCCTCCGTCAGGTTGTACGCCAGCGCGGCTTCGGGGTGATATTGTCCATCGCCCTGGGCATCACGGCCTTTATTGTTCTGGCCGTGCTCGGGCGCGAAATCCGCTACAAAGTCGGGCAAGATATGGTGCTTATGGGAGGGGTTAACGTCATCCGCGTGTATATGGATGACGCCCAGTATCCCGGCCAGCCCATGCGCGGGTTTTACCCCGAAACCGTGGAATCCCTGAGCCATCTGCCCGGGGTGTACATGGTGAGCCAGAATATCCGCGAAGGAAAAAGCTTTCCCTTGCGCGGCGCTGGCGAACGCACTCTCAACGTGGGCTTTATCGGCGTTGACCAGTATTTTTCAGACGTGTTTTCTCTGAATCTGGTTGCCGGGCGGCTCATGGATGCCGATGACGTGACCGGTCACAAGCGTGTTTGCATGCTTGGCCGCGAAGCCGCGCAGGACTTGTACGGAGACGCGCCCTCGGCTGTGGGCAAGCTGCTTTTTTTGCAGCAGGATGTTTTTGAAGTGGTGGGTGTGGTCAGCGGCGTTATGCTCGGCAGTTGGTCACAGGGCGGTTTTTTGCCCTATACCACCATGATCGACCGAAATTGGGCGGGCGACAAGGTGACGCGCCTTTTTGTGCGCGCCATCGGCTGGCAGGACGTGCCGCCGCTGGTCAAGAGAATTCCTGAGGTTGTGCGTGAATTCCAGTCCGCGCCCTACCTTGTGGTCCACACGCAGGATGACCAGCTGGCGCGTATTCAGGATACCTTTCTGTGGGTCGAAGTGCTGCTTTGGCTCGGCATCGCCGCGTCACTCATGCTCGGCGGCTTCGGCATCTGGTACGGCACGTTTGCCGCAGTGCGCGCCCGCACCCGCGAGGTGGGCCTGAAGAAAGCCATGGGCGGTTCCGATACGGACATTCTGGCCCAGTTTCTTGCCGAGGCTTTGTGCAAATCTGTGGCTGGCGGTGTTTTGGGTATTGCCGTGGGTATTGCGCTGGTGGAAGGCGGCTCTTGGTCGCTGGGTACGGGTATTTCGTATTCCCTGCTTTTGGCCAGCAGCCTGGGCAGCATTGTTTTTTCCGCAGTCATCGGCGTGGCCGGGGGCCTGTATCCGGCCATCCAGGCCAGTCGTATGGACGTGGTCACGGCTTTGCGCTTTGAGTAAAAATAGCTGGCGGCCCAGACCAGACCGCTCAGGCGGCGTCCCGGGCCGTTTATGGACAGGGTGATTCATGGCTCCTGTTATTGTCGCCAAAGATCTGTATAAGTGCTACGCTGGTTTTTCGCCGGTGTTGCGCGGCGTGAATATTGAGGTGGAGCCGGGCGAGATGGTTGCCATTATGGGACCGTCAGGTTGCGGCAAATCCACCATGCTGCATGTGCTCGGCATGCTGCATGCGCCCGATTCCGGCTTTCTGGAAATTCTCGGCAAAGATGTACTGCGCCTGGACAGAGAGCAGACCGCAGCCTTCAGGCGCGGAACCATGGGCTTTGTCATGCAGTCGAGCAATCTTTTTGACCACTCCACAGTGTTTGAAAACGTTGAATTTCCGCTTATTTATGAGCGCGTTCCCCCGCAGGAACGATGGGAAAGGGTTATCCGCGCTCTGGAACTGGTGCGTCTTTCGGCCAGGGTTCACTACCGCAGCAACCGCCTCTCCGGCGGCGAGCAGCAGCGCGCAGCCATTGCGCGCGCCATGGTGAACAACCCCCGCATACTGCTTGCCGACGAGCCTACGGGCGCTCTGGATGCCAAGACCAGCCGCCTTATCATGGATAATTTTCGCAATCTTTGCCATACGGGCGGCGTAGCCATGGTCATGGTGACCCACGACCCCAAGATGGCGGAGTTTTGCGACAGTGTGTATACGCTTGAAGACGGCATCTTGCATTGCCGCAAGCGTGAAGTGCCGCGTATTTCCTCTGAGGAGACCTACAATCTGCTGGCCGGTCCCAGACCGGTGGTGCGCGGCGCGCTGGTGGCGGAACGCTTTCCCGAGGCTTCCGGCCAGTGCCTTATGACCGAAGCGCACCACATGCACGCTTCAGGGCTGCTTTCGCGCATTTATGCTATCCGAGACAACGGCTTGCTGGGCAGTCCCGAGGGCTATGCCTTGCCGCTGGCTGTGCGCCGTATCGGCGCATGGCGCATGCTCGGCGCGTATCTGGACATGTTCCGGCATATGCGCGGAGCTTCAGCCAATCTCTGGGGGCTTTGGCGCGTTTTGCTGGGGCGGGGGCGCTGGGGCCGATGGCTGTGGGACCACCTGCGATCTTTCGGTTCCGGCGCGCTGCTGGCCCGCTGGGGCCTGGAAGAAAACATTGAAATTTTTTATGCCTCCGGTGCGCACGGTCCGGCCACTGCCGCATGGGTGGCTTCGCGCCTGCTGGGTGTACCGTATGCATTTGCCGTGCGTTCGCACGATCTTGCCGAGCCCGGCCTTAACTGGAAGGCAAAAGTCAACGATGCGGTTTTCGTGCGCTGCGATACCGAAGCCTCCCGTCAGGCCATGCGTGAGCTTTTGCCTGACGTTCCGGAGCACAAGTTCGTGGTGTTGCGTGACCCGCTTACGCTGACTCCCCCGGACGATGATGCCGACCAGGCTCCTTCCGGCAATGACGCCGTCGAGGGCCTGAATATCCTGGCTGTGGGCACGATCTGCCGTCGCAAAGGCTATGATGTTCTGTTGCGCGCCTGCGCTGTTCTGAAAAGCAAAGGCATTGACTTTACGCTCAGGATCGTGGGGCATGGGCCGGAGCGCCTGCGTCTGCGCTGGCTTGCCTGGCGTCTTGGCCTGCGCGGCAACGTGTATTTCGCTGGGCGGGTTCCGCACGAAAACATGCCGGACTTTTATGCCAAGGCCCATGTGTTCGTAGCTCCGGGTCGCAAAACGCGGCAAGGGGATATGGACGGTCTGCCCTCGGCGCTGGTGGAAGCGCTGGCCTTTGGTCTGGCTGTGGTTGTGAGCGATTTGCCGGGGCAGACGGAAGCCGTGACCGATGGCCGTAATGGGCGCGTTGTGGCGCAGAATAATGCGGACGCTCTGGCCGGAGTCCTTGAGGGCCTGGCTTTAGATCCTGCTGAGCGACGGCGTCTGGGCGATGCTGCGCGCCGTGACCTGCCTGCATTTCTGGATGAAGAGGGCGTTGAGGCCCGTATGAGTGCGTTTTTTAAAAAGGCGTGCCGCAAGCTGTGAGCCACATCCTGCGGGGCCGCATCCTGAAACGGAAGTGCCATGAATTTTGACAAGGTGCGTGTGCTGGTAGTGGGCGATGTGATGCTGGATCGCTATATTTCCGGCAACGTGGGGCGCATATCGCCCGAGGCCCCGGTTCCAGTGCTTGGCGTGGACAAGCGGTGGTTTGCGCCGGGCGGCGCGGCCAACGTGGCCCGAAATCTGGTACACCTTGGCGCACAGGCCACTCTTGTGGGGCTTTCCGGCATGGATGAGGCCGCCGATGACCTGCGCCGGAGCCTGGAGCAGGCCGGCATTCAGCACCGTCTGGTATCTTCCGGTTCGCGCAGCACCACGTGCAAAACCAGAGTGCTTGCGCAGGGGCAGCAATTGCTGCGGCTGGATGAAGAGCGCTGCATGCACCCGGACGACGATGAGCTTGAAGCCCTGCTTCAGGCTGTGCTTGCCGTGCTGCCCACTTGCCATGTCGTGATCCTTTCTGATTACGGCAAGGGCGTCTTGCTTGAAAACGGGCAGGGCGAAAGCCTGTGCCGCGCCATTATCGACGAGGCCCGCCGCCTGGGCGTCACCGTGCTGGTGGACCCCAAGGGAACGCAGTGGAGCCGCTATGCGGGCGCGCATTGCGTAACGCCCAACAGGCACGAATTTGATCTCGTCTGCGGCAGAAATCAGGGCGCGCCTCTGGACAGGGCCGCGAGGGCAGATCTGGCAGACCGCCTGCGGGAACGCTATGCCATTGAAAGAGTGCTGCTTACACGTGGGGCCAAGGGCATGACCATGTTCAGCCCGGATGCGCCGCCACGCTATATTCGCGCCGTAATGCGCGAAGTTGCGGATGTTTCCGGAGCGGGAGATACGGTCATTGCCACGCTGGGGGCCTGTATCGGCACCGGTCTGACCTGGGAAGAAAGTATGGACGCAGCCAATGCCGCGGCCGGTGTTGCCGTGGGCAAAATGGGAACGGCTCCTGTAAGCATTACCGAATTGCGCCAGGCCTTGCGCCAGGGCGCGGATAACCCCAAGCTTTATGCCTTGCCCGAACTTCTTGAAAAGGTGGAAGACTGGCGGCGCAAAAACGAAAGCATCGTCTTCACCAACGGATGTTTTGACCTGCTGCATCCGGGCCATATTTCTCTTATACGCCAGAGTGCTGCTCAAGGAACCCATCTTGTGGTGGGGCTTAATTCCGATGCCTCGGTGCGCCGTCTCAAGGGGCCAAGCCGTCCGGTGCAGAACGAACAGAGCCGCGCGCTGCTTTTGTCTGCCCTGCACGGGGTGGATGCCGTTGTGCTTTTTGACGAAGACACGCCACTGAACCTTGTTACCGCCCTGCGTCCTGATGTGCTGGTCAAAGGCAGTGACTATACGGTGGGAACCGTAGTGGGGGCGGATGTGGTGCTGGCTTCGGGTGGTCGCGTGTATCTGGCCGATCTTGTGCAGGGGTGCAGCACCACGGGTATTGTGCGCAAAATTGACGCCTCGGGCGGCGGCAGATCCTTGCGATGAGTGTACGTGCCATGCAGCGGATTCTTGTAGCCGATGTGGGCGGAACCAACTGCCGGATGGGCAGCTTCAGGCTGGAGGGAACGTCGCTTGCGCTGGAGCGTTCCGCGCGGATCAGCTCTGCCAACCTTGAAAGCGGGCAGGACCTGTTTCTCGCTCTGTCCCAAGGGCTGGATTTGCGGCCGGAAGAGGCCGGGGCCGTCGTCATCGGGCTGGCCGGTCCGGTAGACGGGCAAAAAGGAAGCCTCACCAATGGCCGTTTGCGGGTTGACCTTGCAGCGGTCCCCTCTTTGGCGGGAACCGGGCGTTGCCTGCTGCTCAATGACTTTATGCTCCAGGCGTATGCCATCTTGACCCCTCCCGGCGCTCAGGCTTCGTATGTGGCTGGCCCGGAACAAAAGAAGGGCGAGGACGCGATCTTCCCCGGCAAAGAACCTGCAGGCCGGGTAAAAAATACATGCGTCAGAAAAACCCATGCCGTTGTAGGTGCAGGAACGGGCCTTGGGGCCGCCAGTTTGCTGCTCACAGATCAGGGCGTACCACTGGCGGTTCCCAGTGAAGCCGGTCACGTTGCCTTTGCCTTTCTGGACAAAGAAGAACAGGATTACGGGCGGGCCTTGTGCAAAGGGCTGGGGCGAGCTTTTGCCAGTGCTGAAAATGTGCTTTGCGGCCGGGGGCTTTCCACATTGCACTATTATCTGACGGGCCAGATGCTGCATCCCTCGCAGGCGGGCGATAGCGCGCTTTCGCGCGATACGCCCACTTTGCGTTGGTACGCGCGCTTTCTGGGACGATTTTGCCAGGAATGGATTTTGTCGTCCCTGTGCCGTGAAGGATTGTGGATTGCCGGGGGCGTGGCGGCCGCAAACCCTCTTTGCGTGAGCTGCCCTTCGTTTTCAGAGGCTTTGTATGCTGGTGCCGGAGACGTGGTGTCACTGTTGCAAAGTGTGCCTGTGCGCCTTGTGACAGATACCGACAGCGGCCTCTGGGGGGGCGCGTATGCCGGTCTGGCGCTCTGTGGAATAGAGCTGGCCGACATTGAAAATGCGTAACACCTCGCACGAATATTCCGAAAAATCCGCGCCACGAAGCTGCGCAGCCTGGGTCCGGCTGGTCGGGTATTTTTCCTGCCGGGTTGGGACGAGGTGGGGTATAAAGCAACACCTTGCTGCCAGGCGGGATTGCTTCGGCCGTTACGACAAAGGAAGTTACGTACGAAGACAGCAGCGATGCTTCGGCCGTTACGCCGAAGGAGGTCGCATCGGAAACAGCAGCCTTGTTTAGAGCAATTTCACTTTGAAATTGCTCTGGCGGCTGCGTGAGCAGACGTTCGCTACGGAGGCGTAAGCGCAGTTTATCTGCGCGGTTAAACGCCGAAGTGAGCGTGCCTTAAACTTTGAGAATG
>NZ_JBAIYR010000104.1:0-6309 GCF_036763145.1 Desulfovibrio sp. 1188_IL3213
GAACCGGGCGACAAGGCCGGAGCCTATGCCATCCAGGGGCAGGGAGCTTTTCTGGTGGACAGGGTGGAAGGCTCGTGGAGCACGGTTGTGGGCCTGCCCGTCACCCAGCTGGCAGCCCTGCTGCTGGACCGGGGCCTCATACTGCCCAGCGGCGGAACAGGCACCGCATAAAGACCGAAGTGGCCCCCCGCAACAGTGGGCGGATCACGGGAAACCCTAGATGTAGAGTGTCGTCACGAGATGAATTTCCTTGGTATATCAAAAAGAACGAGTTTTTTATGCAGGGAGTGTACTCTTATGGTACTCGACCGGAATAAAAGGCGAAGTTCGACGCAGAGATACCGGGAAAGGCGCTCGTGACGACACTGTCTAGTCTTCCGCAAATTCATCCTCAGCCGGAGGTACCGCCGCGGCCCCCCTGGCAGAGCGCAGCAGGGTCATGGCGTCATCCTTGGTAATGATGCGGCCTCTACAGCGGGCGTTCTGAAGGGCGTTTTCCGGGCAATACCCCAGTTGCACACAGTTGGGGCCGGCCCCTGCGAAAAGATCGGGAGCAGCCCTGCGGCACAGGCGCAGCATCTGCCAGGCAAGATGCTGGATTTCGTGCTGGGCGTTACGGCAGCAACGGATGGAAAACCAGTCCAGCAAAGCGTGAGCATTCATGCCTACAATGGCTTTGAACTCGGTGGCCTGCGGCTTGAGATAGCGCAAATCTTCTTCGGGCAGGCCCGCATCAAGCCCCGCCTCATACCACTGGCGGCCCAGGTCGGCCAGGTCGCGCCCGCTCAGGTTCACCGTCTCGCCGCCAGGCAAGGTCACCGGAGCCGAAAATTCCGCCACGCCACGCGGATAGACCACAGAATAGCGACGCTTGCCGCCAAGCTCGGCCCGCCCCGATTTGATAAGGTAAGAAGCCAGACGCTTGCGCACAAGCTGGGTTTCAGTCACGCGGGAGTAGCCTTCAAGGCCGAAAATGAAAAAGTCAAATTCCAGCGCGGCCCTGTGTCCTGATGACAGAATGTTCTCCACTATCTTTTTGGAATAGGGAGAAGCCACAATATCTTCCAGATCCCTCTCGCTGCGCACAAAGCGCGCCGCTATGTCCGTATAGATTTTTCCGCCGCCGGCCAGCAGCACTGCCTTGCCGTTTCCGGTAAATTTTTCATCCAGCATTTCAACTCCTTGCCGCAAAAATGCGCGCGCACCAAGCATAAGCGAAACAGCAGGCCACGGCAAGAAGAACACAAAATCACAAGGCGTCCATTGCGCAGCCCATATGCCACAAGCAGTAAAGCGCCTTGACACAGAGAGTTCAAAACGCCAGAGTGAGAACCGTTTTTCAGCCTTTGCGCTTTTCAGGCTTACCGGTCCCGAAGCCGCCCTTTACGCCGGCGCTGAGCCGGGTACGGCAGAACGGCGTTTTGCCGCAGGCCAGGTAGCATGACGGCGACACAGCATCAGCAGCAAGGAGATCGCATGAGCCAGCATTCCGCATCCCACGACAAACCGGACAGCAAGGGCTTTTTCGGCGCTTACGGCGGCCAGTTTGTTCCCGAACCCGTCAAGGCCCGCCTGGATGAACTGACCGCGGCTATGGAGTCGGCCCTGGCCGACCCCGGCTTCATGAGGGAACTCAATGACCTTTTCATCCATTATACAGGACGCCCCAGCCCGGTCTTTCACTGCGCCAACCTGAGCCACAAACTGGGCGGAGCGCAGATATGGCTCAAGCGCGAAGACCTCAATCACCTCGGGGCGCACAAGATCAACAACACCCTCGGGCAGTGCCTGCTTGCAAAACGCATGGGCAAAAGCCGCATCATCGCGGAAACCGGCGCAGGGCAGCACGGCGTAGCCACAGCCGCCACGGCAGCCCTTATGGGCCTTGAATGCACCATCTGCATGGGCGAAGTGGACATGGAGCGCCAGCATCTCAACGTCATCCGCATGCGCATGCTCGGGGCCGACGTTGTGGCAGCCACATCCGGCCAGCGCACACTCAAGGAGGCCGTGGACGAGGCTCTTGCCCTGTGGGTGGCGGACGACGCCATGTTTTACGTGCTGGGTTCCGCCGTGGGGCCGCATCCCTATCCTTATATGGTACGCCAGTTCCAGTCGGTGGTGGGCAGTGAGGCCCGCACGCAGATGCTTGAAGCCTGCGGCTGCCTGCCTCATGCTGTGCTCGCCTGCGTGGGCGGCGGTTCAAACGCCATCGGCATTTTTTCCGGTTTTGTGAACGATGCGGATGTGCGCCTCATCGGCGTGGAGCCAGGCGGACACGGTACGGACTACGGCCAGCACGCGGCGTCGATTTGCCTTGGCGAACCCGGTGTGCTGCACGGCTTCAATTCCTATATGATCAAGGATGCAACGGGCAATGCCGGAGCGGTGTACTCCATCTCCGCAGGGCTGGATTATCCTTCTGTAGGCCCGGAACACGCCATGCTTAAAGATGCGGGCCGCGCCGAGTATGTCAGCATTACGGACAAGGAAGCCCTGGAAGCCTTCTTCACCCTGTCCCGCCATGAAGGCATCATTCCGGCTCTGGAATCTTCCCACGCTCTGGCGCATGCCGTCAAAATGGCCCCGGGTATGCCCCGTGACGCAGTCCTGCTGGTCAACCTTTCCGGCCGGGGCGATAAGGACGTGGCGCAGGTGGCGGAAATGATGGAAAAAGGCGAAATCTGAAAATCACCGGCGCATGAGGCTGCCAGCCCCTGTAAAAATACCAGAGGGGACAGCGCCGTCGTGCAATGGCCCCTGCAAATTGGCACCGGCAGGAAAAAACACCACAAAACGGCGCTGCGCATCAGCCTGACGCCCGCAAAGGCCATACGGCACACATCAGGAAAGCCGGGGACGCATCCCCGGCTTTCCTCGTATGAGACGAAAATTTTTATACCGCCGAACAACCAGCCATAACAGGTTGGTTTTGCTGCATCCTTGTAAAAGAGGGCCTATTGGGACTAAAATTTTGTCGCGCACAGAAAAAATTTTTCTTCTCTAGATTTCCTTTAACATACAGATTTCCCGGACGATTAATCTTTTTTTCCTTTTATATCCTCTGCCGGGTTAAAATTTTTGCACGAATATGCTTGCAAAGTGTGCGGGGCTTTCCTATAGTTGGCCCGAAGCGGACATCCGCTCCACAGGCGTGTATAGTAAAACGTGTCCTTATGGGCAAAATAAAGGAAGGTTAACCATGAAAAAGATCGCTACTCTTCTGTTGGCGGCCGGTCTGGTGTTCAGTGCTGCCACAGGCGCCAGCGCCATCGACTTCAAGGCCAAAGGCCAGTGGATCATGAGCTTTGACTACGGCATGAACGGCAACTTCACCGGTGGCAACGGCCAGACCGGTTACAACGGCAAAGAAGACGAGTTCGAAGCCAACCAGCGCGTGCGCCTGCAGTTGGACGCCGTAGCCTCCGAATCCCTGTCCGGTACCGTTTTCTTTGAAATCGGCAAGACCACCTGGGGCCAGAACAGCAGCGGCGGCGCCCTTGGCGCTGACTCCAGCAACGCCATCAAACTGAAGAACGCCTACCTTGACTGGATCGTTCCCCAGACCGACCTGAAGGTGCGCATGGGTATCCAGGGCATGGCCCTGCCCAGCTTCACCACCGGCAACAACGTGTTCAACGACGACGTGGCCGGCATCACCGCCGCCTACCAGTTCAACGAAAATGTTGGCGTGACCGCCCTGTGGGCCCGCCCCTGGAACGACAACTTTGACGGCAAGACCATCAACAACGAGAACCGCAGCAACTTCATGGATAACGTGGACGTTGCCGCCCTGCTCGTGCCCCTGACCTTTGACGGCGTGAAAGTGACCCCCTGGGTCATGTACGCCGCCATCGGCCCCAATGCCTTCCGCAGCGGAAACAACTACATCCTTGATGGTTCCAGCAAGGCTCTTGGTACCTCCTGGAAGTACCCCGCTGCCGGCATGTTCCCCGTGGGCGGCGCTCACCACAAGGACGGCAGCTTGGCCTCCAAGAAACTGGATGAGTACGGCAACGCCATTTGGTTTGGCCTGACCGGTGAAGTGACCATGTTTGACCCCATCCGCATCGCGTGGGATTTCAACTACGGTTCCGCTACCTATGATGACAGCCGCCTGAACCGCTCCGGTTGGCTGGCTTCTCTGCTTGCCGAATACAAGCTTGACTGGGCCATCCCCGGCATCTACGGCTGGTACGGTTCCGGCGACAGCAACGATCCGGCCGACGGTTCCGGCCGCATGCCCAGCCTGAGCATAAACAACAATAACAACGGCTTCTCCAACTTTGCCTTCAACGGCAACCCCTACATCGCCCGCGACGCCACCCTTGGCTACAGCATGGCCGGTACCTGGGGCGTGGGCGCGCGCTTGAAGGACATGAGCTTCCTGGAAGACCTGAAGCACACCTTCCGCGTGAACCTGATCGGCGGCACCAACAGCCCCTCCATGGCCAAAAAGATGTCCAGGGCTACCTGGCAGGCTGAACCCTTGGCTGCCAACAGCGGCGGCAACGGCACCATCGGCATGGATCCCCTGTACATGACCACCATGGACTACGCCATGGAAATCGGTCTGACCAACAGCTACCAGATGTACGAAAACTTCACCGTCATGCTTGACGCCGCCTACCTTGCGACCTGGCTTGACCAGTCCAAGTCCGTCTGGGGCAACAGCAAGATGAACGGCAAGTCCGACGAAGTGCGTGACCCCTGGAACGTCAACCTGAGCTTCGTGTACTCTTTCTAAGAAAACACGATCTCTGATTCCGCTCTACAAAGGGGAAGCCGAAAGGCTTCCCCTTTTTTCGTACCCTGCGCACTCCGCCCCGAACAGCCCGGGCCGCTGTGCGCAGCCAAGCCCCCCCCCCACGCCCCGGTGTCTTCAGGTTGGCAAGTGAAGCCGGGATGGTTACTGTATATATGCAGCAGCCCACCGCAGCCAGCCACGGGCGCAGCCGCAGGGCTGTATCTGCAAGGGCTGTACAGGCAAGGGCTGCACAGGCAAGGGCTGCACAGGCAAAGGCTGCACATGAAACTGTCGGCTCCCGCCGGAGAACCCTGCCGTTGAGGACGCATGCTTTCAACAGCGGCAGGGGGTCGGCTTCATATTCCCGCGCGGAAAAGCCGGGCGGCCTCTTCTGGTGCGGACGGCCCCATTGCCCGGCAAAAGAAACACTTTTAACGTACCGTTGCTCCATGCAAAAACCAGAACCAGCCAGCATCCCTCTTTCTCCCGGCGTCTATCTGTACAAGGATGAACGCGGACGCATCATTTACGTGGGCAAAGCCCGTGTTCTGCGCCGCCGCGTACTTTCCTACTTCAGGCCCGAAGGCTTGCCTGCCAAGACAAAAGCCATGCTTTCCCATGCCCGAAGCATCGACTACCTCACCACAACAACGGAAAAAGAGGCTCTGCTTCTGGAATCCAGCCTGATCAAAAAGCACAGGCCCCGCTACAATATTGTCCTGCGGGATGACAAGCAGTACGTGCTGTTTCGGCTCAATCCCAAGCACCCCTTTCCACGTCTTGAAGTCGTGCGTCAGGCCAGACGTGACGGCGCGCGCTACTTCGGCCCGTTCACTTCCGCCCTGTCGGCCCGTGAGACGTGGAAACTCATACACCGCGCCTTTGCCTTGCGCCGCTGTTCCGACAGGGCCATGAAAAACCGTGTGCGCGCCTGTCTGTACCATTTTATGGGCCAATGCCCCGCTCCCTGTATGGATATGGTGACCCCGCAGGAATACAATGAAAACGTGCGCAAGGTCTGCGATCTTCTGCAAGGCCGTGCCGCCCCCCTGCTGGACAGCCTGCGCGAGGCAATGGATCTGGCCTCGGAAGAACTGGAGTTTGAAAAAGCCGCAGTGCTGCGCGACCAGATACGCGCCGTGGAGCGCACTGTGGAGCGACAGGCTGCGGTCTTGCCCGGCGGCGGCGACATGGATGCCGTTGGTCTGTATCAGGCTGACAAAGGTCTTGCCCTGGGCATAGCCTTTGTACGGGGCGGGGCGGTAACGGACGGACGCGCTTTCTACTGGCCCGGCCTGACCTTTGAGGACGCCCCGGAGCTGCTTTGGAGCTTTGTGAGCCAATATTACAGCCAGATCACGCCACCGCCCCGCATCCTGCTGCCCTGGCTGCCCCTCGACATTGAAAGTGCGGATGCCCCGGAAGCTGACGAGGACATGGAAGACGGAGCGGACGCCACCCCTGACCGGCTGATGAGCGCACCGGATGCCGCGGCCTCCGTTCTTCCGCATGCTGTGGACGATGCGCCTGCGGGCGTGTCCCTTCCCCAGTCTGACGCGCAG
>NZ_JBAIYR010000105.1:0-6278 GCF_036763145.1 Desulfovibrio sp. 1188_IL3213
GCAAGACGCGGGGCCGCACTGCCGCGGGCCTTGCAGCCAAAGCATCCGCCGGAGATACCGGCAAAAAGCAAAAAAAAGAAAAACCCTCGGCACCCGGGTCCGACGACGAAAACCGCCGCACCGGCCCGGTGCTTGATCTTGATATGGACGAAGCCGAAGCCGAACACGACACGGACGAGCCGGACATTGACGCCCCGGACAGCGAAGACGACCTGCTTGATTCCGACCTGGACGAGGACGACGAGCCGCACCTGGTGCATGAAGGCGAACGGGACCGCAGCGTTCCCGCGCCTTCTTCTTCCCGTGTGCCTGCTGTAGGTACCCGCGACAGTCTGCACCTGTACCTTCGGGAAGTGAGCCGTTTTCCCATGCTCAAGCCCGAAGAGGAACACGAACTGGCCCTGCGCGTGCGCGATCATAATGATGCGGACGCGGCCTTTCGCCTGGTTTCGTCCCACCTGCGCCTGGTCGTGCGCATTGCCATGGATTTTCAGCGCCGCTGGATGCAGAACGTGCTTGACCTCGTTCAGGAGGGCAATGTGGGCCTCATGCGCGCGGTCAACAAGTTTGACCCCGACAAGGGCATCAAGTTTTCCTATTATGCCTCGTTCTGGATCAAGGCGTATATTCTCAAGTTCATCATGGACAACTGGCGCATGGTCAAGATCGGCACCACCCAGGTGCAGCGCAAGCTGTTCTACAATCTGAACAGGGAACGCCAGAAGCTCATCATGCAGGGCTATGATCCCGATGCAGCCATGCTTTCGGAGCGCCTGGGCGTGACCGAAGAACAGATCAATGAGATGGATCAGCGCCTTGCGTCCACAGACATGTCGCTCAACGCCCAGGTGGGCGAAGATTCGGGCGGCGCTACCCGTATGGACTTTCTGCCCGCCCTGGGACCCGGCATCGAAGATAGTCTGGCGTCTACGGAAATCGCGGGAATAGTGCGCTCAAAGCTCAAAGCCATCATGCCGAAACTCAACGAAAAAGAGCTGTATATCCTGCACAACAGGCTGCTTTCCGACGAGCCGATCACCTTGCGTGAGATAGGCGAACGGTATAACATCACAAGAGAAAGAGTGCGCCAGCTTGAAGCGCGCCTGGTAGAAAAAATCGGTCAGCATATGAAGAATGACATAGAAGACTTCTCCGATCACTGGATTCAATCCTAAGCTGCACGGATACAGTCCGCAATGAAACGAAAAAATATCGCGCTGCTCTGCGCCCTGATCATGGCCGCCGCCACCTCCTTTTCCCTGCTTGGCTGCGGCGGCTGTGCCGGAACAAAAGCTCCGGCGGACCAAAGCCAGACCCAAGAAAGCTCTGCGGCCTTGCGCGACGTGGAAGTCCGGCAATCCGAAGAGCAGCTTTCGCCCGAGGCCCGGAGCACCTATGCCTTTCTTCTGTGCGCCCAGGCTCTCAACGCGGAAGATGAGGACGCCCTGCTGCGGGCGGCCCCTCTTATGGCTGAAGCCAGGCTGCCCGCCAATATCTGGCTGGAAGGCGGCGTCTGGCTTGTAAGCCGCAAGTCCGCCGAGGCCGTACCCTATCTTGAGCAAGGGCTTTCAGTGGCCCCCGATGACATGTCGCTCAACCTGCTCTACGCCGAAGCGCTTATGGAGCAGGGAGCGCCCGAACGGGGCGTGGAGCTTATGCGCGCCTTTCTGGCAAAGCACCCGGACTCGCTGGACGCCCGTCTGGAACTGGCCCTTCTGCTGGTCAAAGTCAAAGAATACGTTGAGGCCGAGAGTCTGCTCAACAGCGTCAGCGCCAAAGAGCGTACGCCGCTGGTGGACTATTACCATGCCCGCGCGCTCATCGGCATGGACAAACAGGCGGAGGCCATCCCCTACCTTCAGAAAGCCATCAAGGAAATGCCCGATTTTGTGGAGGCCATGGCCGAGCTGGCTTTCATTCACGAGCAGCGCGCGGAACTGAAATCTGCGCGCAACATGTACGAAAAGCTGCTTAAATTCAACTTCTCCCCTCAGGATGTCCTTCTGCGGCTCATCAATCTCTCGCTGCGCATGAACCAGCCCGAAAAAGCGCTGAAATACATGCGCCAGGGGCCGGACACCATCCCTTTCAAACTCACGGTGGCGGGCCTTTTCATCGAATCGCGCCATTATCTGCAAGCTGAAAGCCTGCTCAAGCAGATCGCCGCCAGGGACGACGCCCCTGTGGACGTCTTTCTGCTGCTGGCCGATCTCACCTACGAACAGCGCCACGACTTGCCTCTGGCACTTTCATGGCTGGACAGGATTCCGCCGCAAAGCAAGGCCGCGCCCAAAGGAGCCTTGCTGCGCGTACAGTTGCTTGGCGAATCCGGAAAAGAGCAGGAAGCCCTGGACGCAACCCGACAGGCTCAAAAGCAGTTCAGCGACCTCCCCCAGTTCTGGGATCTGGAAATCCGCCTGCTGGCCCGTCAGAAGCAAATGCCCCATGCTCTCGAGGCCGCGCGCAAGGCCGTGCAAAAATGGCCCGACAGTGCGGAACTGGCCTTCCTGCTTGGCTCGCTGCTGGATGAATCCGGCGACAAAAAAGAAGCCTTCAAGGTGATGGAGCATATCCTTACCCTGCATCCGGACAACTATCAGGCCCTCAACTATGTGGGCTACACCCTGGCTGAAGAAAACCGCGAACTGGAACGGGCCCTGGCGCTGCTTGTCAAAGCCGACGAACTGTCGCCCGACCAGTCGTATATCGTGGATTCCCTGGCCTGGGCTTTATACAAGCTGGACAAGAATGAAGAGGCCCTGGTCCAGATACGCCGGGCCGTCAAGCTTGACGAAAATGCCGATGCCTCCATATGGGAGCACTACGGCGACATTGCCTCAAAGGCCGGACTCAAGGACGAGGCCCGCAACGCCTACCAAAAGGCGCTGGACCTCAAACCCGCCAATGCGGACGCATTGCGGCAGAGACTTTCAAAACAATGAAAAAAACCTTCGTCCTTTGCTGCATTTGCAGTCTTGCCCTGCTGGCCGCCTGCGCCCGCCAGCCCTCTCTGGACATGACGCCTGAAAATCAGGCCAGACTTGAAGCGCGCTGGCAAAAATTTTCAGCCCTCGGACATCAGAACACGCTCGCGCCCTACAGGCTGCAAATGAGTCTGCGGTTCGGCACTGAAGGCGATACCCGCCGCGTCACTGCCCTTTTCTGGGGCAACAGCCAGCGCAGGCTGCGTCTGGACGTCATGGCCGGCGTGGGCGCAACCGTTGCCAAAATCCTTGAAGACGGCCAGCACTTCCTGGTTTACAGCCCCACGGACAACAAGGCGTACTTCTATCAGGGGGCCGCCAAGCCGCTGCTGCAGGTAGGCGTGCCTGTTCCCTTCAACCTGGAGCATCTGGCCGACCTGCTCAACGGCCGCTACAGCGCTGTTTTCGGCAGAAGCTTCACCACCGGCAGCCTTATGCCCGGCGACCTTGCCCAATACACTCTTGAAGGCACGCCCGGCGGCGTGCTGACCCTTGATGCGGCGGGCCTGCCCGTGGCCTGGAGCGAAAAAGGCGACAACGGCAAGGGCTGGAAAATGGAAGTGGCCTACGACAATGCCCAACCTCCCCTGCCGCAGCGCCTGAACCTTGTCCACTCCAACGGCAAGCGCGCCATCGTGCTTATCAAGGACAGGGAAAAGCCCGCAAACCCCTTTACAGACGAGCAGATGACCTTATCCATACCAGAAGGCGTACCGCTGTTGCCGCTGGCAAAATACCGCCAGCCCTAAACCGTTCAAGTTCGCCCGGCGGCCGGACATGGGACGGGGCGGCATTCGCCTGTCTGCTGTTTTTGCTGATTGACCTTTGATTCGCTTTTCTCCGGGCTGGCCGGTCATCCGGCTGGCCCGTTGTCACCCTTGCAGGAGTTGTTATGCAATCCATCCATCTGGCATCGGACCATGCGGGCATTGATCTTAAAACCACACTGGCCGAGCATTTGGGGAAAAAGGGCATCAACGTCGTAAACCACGGCACTGATTCCAGAGAAAGCTGCGACTATCCCGTGCTGGCGCACAAACTTTGCGCCGCTGTGGAAGCCACCGGCGAACTGGGCATTCTCATATGCGGCACGGGCATCGGGGTTTCCATAGCCGCCAACCGCCATGCAGGCATCCGCGCCGCTCTTTGCACCACCGAACTGCACGCCCGTTTTGCCCGCCTTCACAATAATGCCAACGTGCTTTGCCTCGGCGCGCGCGTCACCGGCGTGGAACTGGCACAGGCCATTGTGGACGCCTTTCTGGAAGCCTCTTTTGAGGGCGGCCGCCACCAGCGCCGCCTGGACATGCTCAACCTCCCCGCATAAAGGAAAATCATGCTGCTCTACAACACCCTGGGCCGCCAGAAAGAAGAGTTCGTTCCCCTCCGTCCCGGCAAGGCGCACATGTATGTCTGCGGCATCACCGCTTACGATTACTGCCACATCGGACACGCCCGCTCGGCCCTGGTTTTTGACGTGCTTGTGCGCCAACTGCGCCACATGGGCCTGGATGTGACCTTTGTACGCAACTTCACGGACGTGGATGACAAGATCATCAATCGGGCCAACAAGGAAGGGCGCGACTGGCGTGAAGTGGCCCAGACCTACATCAACGCCTTTTATGAAGATATGGACAGGCTCGGCGTGCAGCGCGCCGACATTGAGCCTCGCGCCACGGACCACATACAGGAAATTCAGGATCTCTGCGCCAAGCTGGTGACCGAGGGCAAGGCCTATGCCACGGCATCGGGCGACGTGTACTTCAGGGTGCGCTCCTACCCGCCCTACGGCAAGCTTTCGGGCCGCAGCCTGGACGAACTGCTCTCCGGCGCGCGCGTGGCCCCAGGCGAAGAAAAAGAAGATCCGCTGGACTTTGCCTTGTGGAAGGCCGCCAAACCTGGCGAACCCTCCTGGGAAAGCCCCTGGGGACCGGGCAGGCCCGGCTGGCATATCGAATGCTCGGCCATGAGCGAACCCTACCTGCCTCTGGACATCCACGGCGGTGGTCAGGATCTGGTCTTCCCCCACCACGAAAACGAAATAGCCCAGACAGAGGCCGTGTGCCATTGCCATCTGGCGCGGTATTGGGTGCACAACGGCTTTGTGCAGGTCAATGCTGAAAAAATGTCCAAGTCGCTTGGCAATTTCAAGACCATTCGCGACATTCTTGAAAGCTATCTACCTGAAACATTGCGTTTTTTCCTACTTGGCAAACATTACCGCAGCCCCATTGACTTTACCGCTGAAGGCATGGACGAGGCGGAAAAAGCCCTGCACAGGGTGTACACCGCCCTGCTGGAAGCACAAAAAGCCCTTACGCGCGAAAAATGGAAAAAATCCCCGTTGCCCGCGCAATTGGCAGAGGACTGGGCCGCACAGGCCGCAGCGCTGGACGAGGCCATGAATGACGACCTCAACACCGCGCAGGCTCTGGGCCATATTTTTACGCAGGTGCGCCTTGTCAACCGGCTGCTGGAAGACAAGACCCTGCGTGCCGCCGAGGCCGGACGAGACCTTTTGCAGGACTTTCTGGCCCGGTCGGAACAGTGGAATGCGCGCCTGGGACTTTTCGGCCGTCAGCCCGAAGCGTTTCTGGCTGACCTGCGCCGCATTCGTGCCACGCGCAAAAACATCGACATCCCTCGCGTGGAGGCCCTGCTGCAAGAACGGCAAGAAGCCCGCGACAATAAGGACTTCGCCCGTTCCGACGCTCTGCGTCAGGCACTGCTTGATCTTGGGGTAAGCGTGCGCGACACCCCCGAAGGGCAGAACTGGGACCTGGAGTAGGCTCGGCCCGGGATCGACGGGAGAACCTATGCTGCATTATTGCGCCCCGCGCCGCTGGACGGCCCTGCTGGTGCTGCTGGCTTTTCTGCTGCCGCAGATATGCCCGACCCCGGCGCAGGCATTCTTTTTCGGCGGCGTGACCATCAAAGACGAAAAGGAGATGGGCAACAAATTCGATATCATGGTGCGGTCCAATCTGCCCATTATCGAAGACCCCGAAGTAAAACAGTATGTGGACTACATGCTGAACAGGCTGGTCAAAACCATTCCGCCCCAGCCTTTCACATTCAAGGCCAGCACCATCCTGCACAACTCCCTTAACGCCTTTGCCGTGCCGGGCGGCTACGTTTATGTGTTCACCGGCCTGATAATGAACCTGGACAAGGAAGAGGAACTGGCCGGGGTTCTGGCTCACGAACTGGCCCATGTCACCCAGCGCCATGTGGCCTCACGGCTGCAACGCGCCCAGTTCGTCACCCTCGGCTCACTGCTGCTGGCCGTGGCGG
>NZ_JBAIYR010000106.1:0-6228 GCF_036763145.1 Desulfovibrio sp. 1188_IL3213
GCTCGATAACCGTGTCTGCCTCGCAGATGGTGGCCTCGTCATGCTCCACCACCAGCACCGTGTTGCCTCGGGCCTGAAGAGAACGCAGCGTACCCAGCAGCCTTTCGTTATCGCGCGGGTGCAGGCCGATGGACGGCTCGTCCAGTACGTAGGTCACCCCCACAAGGCCGGAACCGAGCTGGCTGGCCAGCCGGATGCGCTGCGCCTCGCCACCGGAAAGGGTGGACATGGAGCGCCCCAGGGAAAGATATTCCAGCCCCACACTGCGCATGAAGGACAGACGGTGGGTCAGCTCCTTCATGAGCGGCTCGGCAATGACCACATGACGGCCCGTGAACGTGCGCTTGTCCAGCCATTCCAGGGCGCGCTCCACTGAAAGATTGCAGAAATCCGCAATATTCAGGTCGTCCACGCGCACGGAAAGGGCATTGACGTTGAGCCGCGCGCCCTTGCAGTCAGGGCAGTCCATGGTCTGACGATAGCGTGAGAGCGCCTCGCGCCAGGCATCGCCGTACTGCATGCCGCTTTCCAGCAGGGGGATCACGCCGGGCCAGCGTTTTTCGCTTACGCTTACGTCCCCGGAGCTCCGGGCCTCGGCAAAGTGATCGCTCTGGTAATCACCGCCGGCCCCCAGGGCCACATTGCCGCCCATCCAGTTGCGGCGCAGCCCCTGCGATGAGCGGGCGGGCCTGCCCTGCTCGTCTTCGCCATAAAAAAGCGCGGCCAGGGCGTCTTCAGAAAATTCTTCCAGAGGTGTGGACAGGCTGAACTTGAAGCGCTTGCCCAAGGCCTTGAGCGCGTCTTCATAACGGCTGAACATCTTGCCGGTAGCCCAGGGCAAAAGTACACCCGTATTCAGCGAAAGCCCCATATTGGGCGCAACAAGACGCGGCTCGAAATAATCCACGCCGCCAAGACCCACGCAACGCGGGCAAGCCCCCTGCGGGCCGTTGAAGGAAAAAAGCTGTGGGCTGGGCGCGGGCAAAGAAATACGGCAGTGCGTACACACCGATGAGGTGGAGTGTACGGTATCGGCCTCTTCGCCGGCAGCGGCCCTGTCGGGCAGGTGAACTACCAGCCGCCCTTCGCCGTAGCGCAGGGCCAGTTCCACCGAGTCGGCCAGGCGGCCGCGCAGTCCTTCCTTGTTGACCAGACGGTCAACCACAAGGTCAATGCTGTGCTTTTTGTTTTTGTCCAGGGCAGGCACGTCATCAAGCGTATGAAAAACCCCGTTGACGCGCACACGGGCAAAGCCCTCGGCCTTGAGTTTTTTAAATTTGTCCTGATGTGTGCCTTTTTGCAGTTCCACAAGAGGGGCCAGCACCATAAATTTTGTACCCTGCGGCAGGGCAAGGATATCGGCGATGATTTCATCTGCAGCGCGGGCTTCGATGGGGCGGCCGCACTGGGGGCAGTACATGCGCCCCAGACGGGCGAAAAACACGCGCAAAAAGTCGTAAATTTCCGTCACCGTTCCCACTGTTGAGCGCGGATTGCGCGAAACGCTCTGCTGCTCAAGAGAAATGGCAGGTGAAAGCCCTTCTATTTTTTCCACATCGGGCTTGTCCATCTGGGGCAGAAACTGGCGGGCATAGGCCGAAAGGGACTCCACATAGCGACGCTGCCCCTCGGCATACACGATGTCAAAGGCCAGGGTGGACTTTCCCGAGCCTGAAGGCCCGCAGATGACCACCAGCTCATCCCGGGGAATGTCCAGGCTGATGTTTTTGAGGTTGTGCTGCCGGGCCTTTTCAATATGTATGCAGGACTTGTTGGTGCTGGTATTCATGCTGGCATAAGTAAGCGCGGCAGGGCCGCTTGGCAAGATGGCTATGCCGCGCCGGATGCGCGACTAACAGGAATAACTACAATTAATAAACACTTTTTATTACTAAATCAATATGAAACAACGTAGCTTCGTCTGCGTGGACAAACAATGCCAAACGCGGTATAAAAATTTTTACGAACCGCAAGTCCATCAAACTGCCTTGCGGAGGGAGTATACTATGTTTCATCAGCGCTCACGCACTGTTTTTCTTGTTCTGGCCCTCGCCCTGGCAACTGTGCTTGCATTCCACCGCGCCCCGGCTGCCGCAGGGCATGAGCGCAGCGCCAGAGAAGTTTTCGCTGCCCTGCCCGAAAGCATTTTTGAAAACACCCCCGAAGGTCTGGCTCCTGTTGAAAAGCAGAAATTGCTTTCCAACGGGCAGGCCGATTTCTGGGAAGTGGCCGGGGAGACAGAAGACGTCATGGTTTTCGCCACCCTTCCCTTTCACGATGTGGCCGTAGCCCTGCGCCTTTTCCGACATAGCGGCAACGGAGCCGTTGATGCGGCCATCGGCACGCTGGGCGGCCCTGTCTGCACGGTGGAACTGTGGCGCATGGACGCCTCCGGCCGCCTTGTGCCTGTGGATACGCCGCCCGAGCCGTCTGTGGAAGAATTTCTGGGCAAAGACCAGAAGCTGCCGCCGGACGTGCAGGCCACGGTCATGATCTGCCTCGGCCTTGGCGGGCTGCGGGCGCAGCCCCTGTTCTGGACAAGCACAGGCATGGCCCATGTGCCGGTTGCCAATGACATAGGCTATCAGTGGAACGGCAAGAACTTTGAAAAGCGCGTGCAGCCGCACAGCGAAATGCAGCAATAACCTTGGCTGTTTAAAACTGCTCAGGGCTGTTTTGCTGTAAAACTGCTTTGGCGGCTGCCCAAGCAGACCGCCCGCGGCAAAGGCGCAAGCGCTCTTTATGTGCGCGCCGCACGCCGTAGTGCGCGTCTTAGACAGTGTCGTCACGAGATGAATTTGCTTGGTATATCAAGGAGAACGAGCCTTTTATGCAGGGAGTGTACTCTTATGGTACTCGACCGGAATAAAAGGCGAAGTTCGACGCAGAGATACCGGGAAAGGCGCTCGTGACGACACTGTCTAAAGCTTTGCGAATCTGCATTGGCAAAGCTTTAGAGCATTTTAACTTTGAAAAAGTGTAAATGCTCTAAAGCTGCACGAAAGTGCAGCGCGCCACAATGTGGCGTGGATTCAGCCGAAAATCGCATTTTCCGGCTGAATGAAAACTTTGAAATGTGAAGCATTTCAAAGTTAATCTGCTCTAAGACGCTCAAACATTCTCGCTTGCCGCGCTCTTTCCCCCATGCATACACTGCCGGAAAAACGACACGCGCCAAAAACACCGTGCTGTTTCCAGCTATTTTTCCAGCCATTCCTGCAACTTTTCTTCCAGCGCCGCCGCAGCCATGCGCGGCGCGGCATATATGCCCGCAGCCTCACGCTGGCGGGCGGCTTCGGACAAAATAATGGCCGCCGCCACAGAAACGTTAAAGCTCTGGATCATCCCGTACATGGGGATATAAAGCTCCCCGTCAGCCATCTGCAAAAGCTCCTGCTCCACACCGCTGTGCTCGTTGCCCATAATGACGGCTGTGGGCCGGGTAAAATCCCAGTCGCGCAGGGGCCGCGCCGTGGGCGAGCAGGACGTAGCCAGCACCTGCATGTTTTGCGCGCGCAGGCTTTCCATAAGCGACGCGCTGTCTTTGTGGCGCACACTCTCCACCCATTTTCTGGCTGAAGCCGATGTCTTGCGACCCAGCGCGGGAAAAGGCGTATTGGTATAATACAGATTGACGCGGCTGACGCCAAAGGCATCGCACGAGCGATAAATGGCTGAAACATTATGCGGATCATGAATATTTGCCAGCACCAGGGTGAGATCCGGCTGACGGTGTGCCAGCACTTCAAGCAGGCGGGCCTTGCGCCGTTCCGTGGGTTCCTTGGTCATGAGAGCTTCCTTTGCTGTTCGTTCAGGCCCTGATACTTCTCAAAAAAAGCCCGCTCAGGCAAGCCGCATCATTCCGGCCTGCGGCCCATTCAGGCCATAAAAAAGCCCCCGAGGGGGCTTTGCATCTGCCTGCCCCTTGCCTGCACGGCAGGGGGCAAGCCGCGTTCCATAGAGCAGAGCAATTTTGAGAATGTGTATTCTCACAGTTTACGGCACTCTCGCTTCGGCGCTTAACCGCGCAAGTACATAGCTTTGCTGTCTTCGCGGCAGTCGTTGGCGAGCCTGCGAGCCTTACGAATGGCGACAGTGGTTGTATGGAAACAAACCGCTCGTTACACATGGTGTCTGCAAGCGTAGTTTCCTGCGTTACAACTCCTGAAGCATCCGTAACTTCCTTTGTCGTAACGGCTGAAGCTGCGCTTGCACCTTTGCGGCGGGCGACTGCTCACGCAGCCGCCAGAACAGTTTCAAAGTGAAATTGCTCTGGTCTTGCGCCTCAGAACGCCTTGGACTTGAGCATGTCCGACCACGAGGACTCCCTGGGCGCGGGGCGGCTCGGGTCCACCCAGCCCAGCACCTGACGGCCCATATCCCAGGCAAGGGCGCGGGCTATAAGACCCGCCGGGTCTTCAGGATTGACCTCCGTAATGGAGAACAGATAAAAATCGTGTACCTGCCGGGCGTCCATAAGCCCGCCCTGGGCCATTGACCACAACAGCGTGCCGCTTTTGGCGTCGTAAACCTCAATGGCCAGCGAAAGCGAACTGGTTCCGCCGGAGCCTCCGTCCATATAATGGTTGATATAGCCGCCCACCAACATGTCGGCCCCCCGCGCCCGCGCAAGGGCAAGAGCGCGCTGCGGCTCAAAAGGTCCGGCCTTGGCATCATACTCAAGGGCCGAAAAGGCGTTGAGAGACAGCCAAACCTGCCATATCTGACGCGAAAACATGGTGCTGAAGGTTACGGGGTCCTTTATCTGCTGCACGGCCCGCAAAGGCACAAAAAGGGCCGTCGGGCGATAGCCCAGAGATTCTGTGGGCCGCACATAGATGGCCGGGGGCTGCCGCCGCACAAAGTTGTTGACCCGCACCTGTATGGGCATGCTCAGGTCCCCGGCAAAATCATAGGTACGGCGGCTGTCGTCAGGAGCGCGCGAACAGCCCCAAAGCAAAAAAAGCAGCAGGCCCAGCGCCACGGTCATGACCATGCGTGCCAACGGCCATGCGCATTCCGCAAGGTTCTGCCCTTGCCACGTTCCGGAAAGTTTCTGGCAGGTATGCATATTTTCTCCTGGCCGGGGTCTGCCGCACACTGCGGCCGCTATTGCCCGGCGGATACTGTATCCGGCAAAATGCCACGTCCGGTAAACAGGTCCCGCATGCCGCTGCACTGCGGGCGGCACGTGGGCGCCATTTTTCTGTCATTTGCCAGAACCGTGCCAAAGAGGCCTTTTCAACCTTGCCGAAAAGCGCGGAGCCTCCGCACATGCCGCACACCGCGGACATCGCCATGCTGAAAGTACCAGCACATACGGGGGCCGCAAACGGCGGCCCCGTTGAAAAGTATCGCCGCCCGACCGTCCACAAAAAAACGGCCGGGCGGCGATGCCTATTGGGGGCAAATGCCGTGACTCAGGCTTACATCCGCGCCGCCTGAAAAATCTGCAAAATCAGGGGGGCCAGCAGCAGCACCACAGGCGCAAGCCCCATGAGGGTTTGCGGCCAGGTAAGCTTGAGGGCTGCGCGGCAGCCTATGAGCACGCAGGCGAACATCCAGACAAAGCCCACAAGAGAGCCAAGCAGAGGAACCACACACAGCAGGGTGGGCGCCGCGGAATAGGCCAGCACCTGAAAAACCTGGCTGAAGTCCGTGCGACTGCCGCGTACAAAGCCGTAGGTGAAGTTGATGAGCGCACTGAGCACATACAGCTGGATGACGGACATGCCTGTTTTTATCAGCACGACCATCGGCAGGCTCATCTGCGGCGAGAGCATGAGCAGCATCTTTTCAAGCTGCGGATCCGAAGCGGCGCTGGGGGCCATGAGCGACATGAACACACCGGACCACACGCGCTCCACAATAACCTGTACCACACTTACCAGAAGATAGAAAATCAGGGCGCGCATCTGCGGCGAACCGGGCTGCACCTGGCTGAAAAAACGCTGCGCCCCAAACATGACCCGCATGCAGGTCTGGTAAAATGCCGCTATCCACCCGTCCGGTTCGGGGGCAGTCTCCCAGGGGATGCCGCCTTCCGCATGATCATAGTCGTCATCATAGCCGTGTTCGTCATGGGGGCCATTGCCGGCATCGCCGTGGCGGCCGAAAGCTTCACGCCTGCCGTCCTCATCGCGGTTGTCATGGCTGCTGCCGTTCTTTCCTTCCGCACTGCCCCTGGGCGCAAAACGCCCGTGTTCGCGCTCATAGGCGCGGCCGGCC
>NZ_JBAIYR010000107.1:0-6206 GCF_036763145.1 Desulfovibrio sp. 1188_IL3213
CATCGGCGTATGCGTCAACGCCGCCGAACTGGACGCCATACGGCGCAACGCGGATTGCGTGGGCTTGCCTGTCTCGCACTGGCTGCGAAACGTGGCTCTCTCCCGCTCCTTGCCGCGCTCCGTCCAGCCGGAAGTCAACCGGGACACCTACCGTGCCCTTGCCGGGGCCGTGAACAACCTGAACCAGCTAACTCGCCTTGCTCATACAGGCAATGCCGTATGTGCGGATGCCGCCTTGTGTGAGGTGCTTGCCGTGGTGCGCCAAGTGCAGCGGGAGCTATGCGGGGCCAACCATGATAGCGAAGCTGGTTAAGGGCAAGGGTTTTCGGGGAGCCTTGGAATATGATCTGCGCGAACAGAAGGGGCATATCCTCGATACCAACATGGGCGGCGACAATCCGCGTGAGTTGGCGCGGGAGTTCGGCGCGGTGCGGGCCTTGCGGCCCAATCTGACCAAGGCGGTTTGTCATGTGAGCATCAGCTTGCCGCCGGATGAAAAGCTCACAGACGACCAGTGGAAGGACGTTGCCGGAAAATACCTTGAGGGCATGGGCTTCAAGGATAGCCAGTACGTTGTGACCAAACACACCGACACCGAGCACCCGCACATTCACATTCTGGCGAACCGGGTCAGCATGAGCGGTGAGGTAGTCAGCGACAGCCGGGACTATCAGCGGCAAGAAGCCATCATGCGGCGACTGGAACGCGAATACGGGCTGAAGGAGGTGACGCCCAGCCGGGAGAGTGAGCGCCGCGCTCCCACCAAAGGCGAAATTGAATGCGCGGTGCGCACGGGCAAGCCTTCCGCAAAAATGGCCCTGCAAACGCTGGTGGACAAAGCTTTGCACAATCAGCCCGGCTATGCGGAGTTCACGCGGCGGCTTGAAAAATCCGGGGTGGAGGTTTTGCCCAATGTTGCCAGTACAGGCCGCATTTCCGGCATCAGCTATCGGCATAGCGGCATCATCATGAAAGGTTCCGACCTTGGAAAAGGCTATTCCTGGGCCGGACTGCAAAAACGAGGATTAACCTATGAGCAAGACAGAAGCCCTGCGCCAGATGATAGAGGGCGATACGCCGAGGCAGTTGAGCGAGGTAGCCCAACTGCTGGAAGAGATTCACACGCGGAAAGTCCAGAGCGCCGAGGAATTGGCGAAATCACTCGAACCCTTGCTGAGCGTCATGCTCAAAATAACCTCGGACACGGCGCAAGCCTTGGAAGCTCTGGGCCAGAGTTCCCGATACATCAAAAACCAACACGAGGAGACAATAAAAACATGGAATTACTTCCTTTCCAAGACCGGGGAACAGGTAGGCAAGATTCAGAACACGCAATCACAGACGGCCAGCGCAGCGCAGGAGATAAAAGCCCACACGGCGGAGATGGTAAAACAGGCAAGCCGTCTCTCACAAATGAGGACGTGGGCGCATTGGGGGTATCCTCTGGCGGCGGCTCTGCTGCTGTGTCTGCTCTGGACAGGATTCGCGCTCTGGCGGATGCCGGATTACGATATTCTGTTCCAGAACCAGTACAGAATTTACAAAATGCTGGAAAACGTGGAGGGGAAAATTCAGGTTCCGGGCGGGAAGAAATGATGGAAATAGAAAAGGCAAGAAAAAGGGAAGTGGATATGGAACGTTGAATTTTTACACCTTGGTGCTTTTGCGCGGCCTTCCGGGCGTCTTTGTGGGCGGTTGGGGGCCGCGCTTCATTTCATCCTCAATGCGCCGCACCAGTTCCCCGGCATCCACTTTCAGCACTTCAGAAATTTGCAGCAACGCAGCGATACTCACACCAACGTTTCCCCGCTCCACATCCGAGATAAACGGATAAGAAAGACTTGAGAAATCCGCAAGTTGTACCTGAGAGATACCCACATGATTGCGGGCTTCCCGGATGACTTTAGCGATAGCCCACTGGACTAAAAGATTTCTATCCATAGCCCCCAAGGTAGCCGGATATTGACATGAAAACCCATGTTATAATATGGTTATTAGTGGACGACAGCACAGCCCCACACCCCGTCAACTATATGTAAATCTTCAATTTTCCTAGCAAACATCAACACAGGAGAGGATATGGAATGTATTAACCATCCGGGCACGGCCGCAGCCGGAACGTGCCAGATGTGCGGCAAAGCCTTATGCGCCTCATGCATGAACCGTTTCGACCCGCCAGTATGTGAGCCTTGCCTCATTGCCCACAACGGAGCACTGGCGCGAAGGCTTTACCTCGACCTTGCCGTGACCGCGATAATCTTCGCCGGGGTAGCGGCCTTTGTGGCGTTCAATGTCCAGACCAACCGTGAGGGGGGAATAATCGTCGGCCTGATGCTGGCCGGGGCGTATTGGGGCTGGCAGTTTCTGAGCAAAATTCCCATGCCCATCATACTGACCTCTGGCGCGGGCCTTATCTTCTACTTTTTCCTGAAATTCTCACTCGCTGTTCTTGCTGGGTTCATCATCGCCCCTTGGCAAATCTTTAAGCGAGTCAAGGAAATTCGGGCAATTAGTAAGTTGGAGAAGGAAATAAAGGCCGGACAGGCATAACGAGAGGAGCACCCATGAAAAAGAAAAAAATCATTCCATTGATGCTGGTGGGGCTGTTTCTGCTACCCGCCATTGGTTGCGAGAAAAAAGAGGAAACAAAGACCGTTGATTGGTATATGGCCCCGGAAAACAAGGCCGCGTTTGAGGCTAAGCTAAAGGAATGCCGGAATAACCCCGGCGAGTTAGGAAATACGCCGAACTGCCAAAATGCGGAGTTGGCAAATCATAGATCGTTTACGCGAGTTCCAGCACCATCGATCAGGTGACTAAATAGAATGGCGGATAAACCGCCATTCTAAAATTAAACTTCATGTAGTATTGCAGCAACTTCATCCTTTAAAGGAATTAAAGGAATATAGAGCTTTTGAAAAGCAAGCCCAATAGCTCCTGTAAACAATGTCATTTTTACTTTATTCTCACCGTAAGAAAAAACATGCTTTTCAGAGATATCAGGATATGGATCCATATAAAACACCTCAGTGATACCCATCTGACAAATTTTCTTGGCACAGAGCACGCAAGGCGATGCAGATGTAAAAAGAAAACCATTCTCAATCTGATGTTGTCCATGTTTAGCACATTGTAATATTGTATTTTCTTCAGCATGCAAAGCTCTTGTATGCACTTGATTTTCTTTGCAAGTTGTTTTATTGTATTCACTTTTAAAGCAATAAACGTCTGACAAGCCATAGTCATGAATAGTATTTAATTTTTCTCGTACAATTTTCATGTGATCTGAGAATTTTAAGTCAGTTTTTTCAAAATCACTATAAGCATCAGGGTCAAGTCCATCAATAAGTGAAGACGCACTTCTAGCATAACATGGAATTTGAAGTTTTGGAACGCAGTTCCATCCGATAGCAAGCGGCTCAAATGAGCTATCTGTTATCACCGCCCCAACATTTCTTGACATGCATCCTGAGTTTGTTGCAGCAGTGATTGCAAGTTGCATTAAAAATTCATGTTTTGTTGGCTTTACAATTCCTGGATGTTGTATCAATGCTACATAGCGAAGTATGGTTTTCGTCAATTGTGTGTAGTGAGAATTTAATGATCTTAAATTATTTACATATAAATCTGCCATGTTTATGCATGATTTAATATTTTGACCGGTATATTCTTCATAATCTTCGTAAAAATCTTCATTGCTACTTTCTTTCTTATCTATCTTTACAATTTGACTTTCTTTTAGATCAGCCGCTGAAAGCCGCCGTCTTCTTTCATCTTCATCACAGTTTACAGCCATTAGATAAAATGCTGAAAATCTTTCTCGAAAAAAATGCACCTCAAGAGGATTTCTAAAAGCGTCAATTACATAAAGACTTTTTAATTCCCCAGTGCTTTTATCAACTCTACGAATTATCTTTATTAAAGTGTTAATACGTCTTGCTATTGAAAATATATGTTCAAATTCCTGAGCTGAATCTGCAAATGCACAACCGGTTCTTCTTATATTGTCGCCAACTTTTTGAAAAACAGAGATATATTTGTCACCACGACTATCTAAAAATAGTTTTATATTATCAGAAAATTGCTGTATCTCACTGAGTATGTAATTCTTAATCGCAACTCTTGTATTTTTGATTCTTTCTATCTCAGCAGGATCTTCTGCATCGTACAGCAGAGCGTTATCCGTTTTTAAAAACTCATTCAATATTTTATTCTTTTCAAAAAAACATTCATAAGTTGTTTTAAATTCAGATATATCAATATCAAATGTTGTTTTTATATACTGATGGGCTTCATCGAATTTTGACTCTAAAATAAATGTTGATATAATATCTTTAACTCTTATATGGTGAAATTTTTTCCAATTTTTTTTACAGAATCGAGATACAATACTCCATTTTCGTGATTCTATAGAAGATTTATCATTACCAAACGATGCATCAACGCTTCCGAGCTCATGCCTGTCTTTACTTAATATGCTTGCAACTGTAGTGCAGCCACTACCGGTTTTTCCAGTTACGCCTATCACTATGAAACGATTTCTCATTCTGAACAACTGCTCAATCCCACGTTTCATAAAATCTCCTACAATTGAAGTGTGACTACCCATTCTCAATTGAAACTATTTCAGCATGTTAGTCGGATATATTAGAACCATCACGCAGCACAAAAATACAAGCTGAGCATTAGTGCCAATATCTCTCCGAAAATACTCACTAATGAATAATACTAGAATGCTATTTCAGATACGTCAAATGCACAGAGATAAACTGGTGGGAATAGTGGTGGGAAGAAAATCGACCAAAGAAAAAGCGGTTACAATTTTCATTGTAACCGCTTGAATTTCTTGGTTGCGGGGGCAGGATTTGAACCTACGACCTTCGGGTTATGAGCCCGACGAGCTACCGAGCTGCTCCACCCCGCGACACGTCAGCAACAACATGTTGTTGCGAAGTAGATATGTAGCCCTTTGCCCTTGTGGTGTCAAGCATAAAAGTTGAATTATTTTTTAAAGTGCAAAAAAGCGTGCAGGGTTTTGATTTTTGGGCAAAATACCTGCCGGGATTCACTGGGGGGATATGTTGCCCGGGTTCGTGCGTGTTGCGCGTTGGGCCTTTACCTGCTGTATGCCTGTCGGGCGTAAGTGCTTTTCGGCCATCAGGGTGTTCTGTCTCCGCGCACTGCAGCCCGTGTTCTGGCTCTGCTTTTATTCAAGGTTGCGTTGCACACGAGTTTTGCCGTCGGCACTCAGCACATAGGTCAGGCCGTGCCGGGCTTCGGCATCATCGGGGTCTGCCAGCGCCACAATGCCGACGGCCCTCAGGGCCTGAAGGTGCAACTCGACGGATTCGGCACACAGATGCCGCTCACCGGGATAGAGTCCTGCCAGGGCGGAGCGGATTTCTTCCGCTGTTCTGGGCATGCCGTCCAGCAGCATGGCTCCTAGAGCAGATTAACTTTGAAAATATACATTTTCAAAGTTTAAAACACGCTCGCTTCGGCGTTTAACCGCGCAAATAAATTGCGCTTACGCCTTCGCGGCGGGCGTCTGCTCGCGCAGTCGCCAGAGCAATTTCAAAGTGAAATTGCTCTATATTCAGGCGTACGGTGCGCGCGGGTGTTCTGTTCATGCGGTTTTCTGTGCGGTTTGCCGAGGTACTGACATGACATATCAGTCGGCATGACGCAGGGCGATGCCTTCATGCCGGCTGCGTATGACAAAGATCACGCCACAAAAGACAAGTCCCGCGCCTGCCAGCAGCCGCGCGGTCACCGGCGCATGCATGAAAAAGACGCTGAACAGTATGCCCCACAGGGCATAGGTGATGTTCAGCGCCATGGCGCGACTGACGCCGATCATGTTCATAGCCATGTACCAGCACCGATAAGACAGGCAGCCGAGCCAGCCCGCCGCAAAAAAAAGCCACAGTTCCCGGCTGTGCAATGTGTTGACGGCCATGTCCGCCAGGACGGGACCATGCCCCTGTATCACAAGCCATACGGCCGCAGCAGGGATGATGAGGCAAAATACAGGGCGGCGGAAACAAGCTGATATACGTTCAGGGCTATGCCCGGCTCGATGAAATCCATGCCCGATGCCGCGCACACGCCTTCGGCCGCCCATCCCCGCGCGTCCACCGCAACACCGGCTTCTTCAAGGCCAAGGCCGTCTGTACAGGGCGCACGGCCCACGGTTACCAGCACTT
>NZ_JBAIYR010000108.1:0-6203 GCF_036763145.1 Desulfovibrio sp. 1188_IL3213
GTTTACGGGCCGCAAGTAACAGAAATGCAAATGTCAGATCGCCCGTGCGCCTGTTAGGGCGCGGCTGGTAAGAAAGCCTTACAGGCGCATATGAAGAACCCCCGGCTAGGCCGGGGGGTTCCTTTTTTCGCTTCGCTCAACGCATAAAAAAGAACGGCGCTCACGTTTCCGCAAGCGCCGGGATGAAAGGGTTATTCAGGCTTTATTTGAACGATAGCCCGGAATGCTTTGATACTATTCAGCACAGAGAGCATGGAGAACTGTAATGCTTTACCGGCCTCTGCCTGATTCCGCCTGTGTTCGCGTAGTTCCCGTTCACAAAGTTCAAAAGCCAGACTGATGAACTCTTGAGCCTTGATTTCAAAATCTTCCAGTGCCACATGATTGTAAGTACGTTTTGCCATTTCCAAACTCCTTGGAGGTTGGAGCAGGCCGCGTATGGCGCACACTACGTCACTGATTTTATCGCCTTTTCTCCATAAGACGATGGCGTTGGTTCGCCCAAGGGTATGCAGCCTTTATTCTGCCATACCTAGGACGCTCTACACAAAAGGCACCAGATGCATACGCCATGCGGTATGCTGATGTTGGACGCCTTGCTGTGCGCAGCAGCTTGGACGAATTACTCAAATTTGAAATTAATCGTGATTCAGCAGGATTGAGCAATCTCCTGTTTTACAAATTTGATAGAAGCTATTGATTTTATTTTCGTCTGACACCTGCAATGCAGAGAGAACATCCGTTGCGAATTCCACATACCCTGTGGGTTTGGCTGTTATGATGTTCCCGCAGCACACAGACTGTTTATTTTCAAAGTATGCTTCGCCGGAGTATTCTCCTTTGGCCTCGCCGGACAACACAGATTGGTCGATGAATGTGTGGGACAATCTATTTAAAAAGCCATGCACGGCAAGAAAAACAGATGCGTCACAGATAGCGCCGAGAACCGCTTTTTGCGCGAGAGCCCTACGCACCAAAGGGATAACTTTTTTGGCATCCGGTTTGTGCCAAGCAGTTCCACCCACAAGAATGAGCGCGGCAAACTTTTCGGGTGCGTCATCAAAGCTATAGTCTGGTGTGATACTGAATCCTCCGATGGAGGGCACCGGCTCTTTCGTGAGCGAAACCGTTTTTACTGCATATGGATTACTCCAAAGGCCAAATCCCCAGCGCAAACCAGCGGCTAAAAGCGCTGGCTCCCAATCCGCGTATTCGGGAATCAAAACAAAAAGCGCTGTTTTATCCTGCATACCGTCTCCTTTTTTGCTCGATGCTCTCTGCCATCGGGCAATGCGTTGGTTTACAGGTTGTATATTATCCATTAACATCATGGATACCTAATGGCATTATTTCATTGGTGGAATTATTTTCATGCATACCTTGAGAGATATAAACTTGAATCTTCTGGTCGTACTCCATGAACTGCTTGTGGAGCAAAGCGTAACCCGCGCTGCGCACAAGTTGTCCATGAGCCAGTCGGCGGTCAGCCACGCATTGTCCAAACTGCGTCTCATGCTTGACGACGACCTGTTCATTCAGGAAAGGCGTGGAATACGTCCTACAGCAAAAGCGCTTGAACTGCGGGATGACCTTGAAAAGGCGCTTCACCATGCCAATGCCGTTTTGAACCCTGGAGACGGCTGGAGCGCAGTCACGATGAAGCGAACATTCCGCATCGCCATCTCCGACTATGGAACATACCTGTTGCTATCACCCCTCCTTGCTCGTGTTCGCCAGGAGGCACCAAGCGTCGATCTATTTTTCTCGTCGGCAGATCACCACCTCATTGCATCGCACCTCATGAGCGGCAATATCCATTTTGGCTGCTGCATAATGGATTCAGTATATAAAGACCTTTGCGTTTCTCCTTTGTTTCAAGAAAAACTTGTGTGTATAGCGGGGAAGAAAAGCCGCCTCGCCAAGCAGAGTACGTTGTCTCTTAAAGAGTATCTGGATTCGCCGCATATGGTTGTTGCCTCACTGACGAATGCATACTCCGATGTTGACGCTGCTCTGTCGAAAAAGGGGCATAAGCGCCGTGTGGCGGCTGTCATTCCTCATTTTGTAGTGGCCGCGAAATCCATTGAAAACACTGACATGATTCTGACCCTGCCATACCGTCTCGCCGCTGCAATGCCTGAACTTGCCGAAACGCCCCTCCTTACCCCTCCGGTGGAGGCGGGAACATATACATACGGCCTTGTGTGGCATCCTCGCTCACGAGAAGATAAAGGGCACTCCTGGCTCAGAGATATTTTCAACGAAGTTGCCGAAGAGGCTGCCCGACAAGCGGAATAAGCTTGTTTCCCCGTGGCTCTTTTCTCTGAGGCAGACGAAAGACGGCAACCGCAAAATGCTGGGTGCCGCCTTTCAATTCTACAGTGCCTCCTGCACGCATCCACGTTCAGTCCAAAATTGTCCAGTAAAAGCCACCTGTACCCGCTGAAAGTGCTGGTACGATAGCTGGTACAATTTCAGTTCCTCCTATTTTTATCTAGAAATTCCAGTTAGATATTTTCGCTTGACGAACAAGGCCGAGAACGAAGCAAGCGGCGTTGTTTCCACAGCTCTGACCAATCTGGCGCTGTACCGCGATCCCGTGGTGGCGCTGAACACCGGCCATTGCGACTTTCGCATTGATGACCTGATGAACCATGAAAAGCCGGTGAACCTGTACCTGGTGATTTCCCCGGCGGACATTGACCGGATGCGCCCGCTACTCCGGCTTATGGTGGATATGATTGTGCGGCGCATCTGCGCGAAAATGGAGTTCGCTGACGGCTCCAGCAAAGCGAGCTACAAGCATCGCCTGCTGCTCCTCCTGGACGAGTTCACGAGCCTCGGCAAGTTGCCGATCATGGAAAAGGCCCTGGCCTACATCGCCGGTTACGGCGGCAAGGTCTACATCATCGTTCAGGACATTACCCAGCTCAACGCCGTGTACGGCAAGGAAAACGCGCTCATGGCCAACTGCCATGTGCGAATCGCTTACGCGCCCAACACCATTGAAACGGCCAAGACACTTTCGGACATGACCGGCAAGACAACGGTGGTGGAGGAAAAGGTGTCGCTCTCCGGCTCGCGCACCGGGCACATGAAAAACGCCTCGGTCAACGTGACGGAAACTGCCAGGCCGCTGCTCACACCTGACGAGTGCATGCGACTGCCCGGCCCGGAAAAGGACAGCCAGGGCCGCGTCATCAAGCCGAGCGATATGCTGGTGTTCACGGCAGGCCAATCTCCGATTTACGGTCGGCAGATCCTGTACTTCTTTGATCCCGTCTTTTCGTCACGCTCCAAGGTGCCGGTTCCCGGCCTGAATACCGCATATCCCAGCGGTATCAGCGATTCGCTGTACCAGCCGCGCCCGGCGTCCTGGTACACGGCCAAATCGTCTTCTTCCGCCTCCAAGGACACGGAACCCTCACCCATTCCTACTCAGGAGAGCGCCAGTGAACGCTATTTCATGGAATAGCCGGATTCGGCGCGGGCTCTTTGCCGTTCTGTGGCTGCTGGCAGCCGGGCTTCTTGCTCATGCCTCCGGTTTGCGCATCAACCCCACGCCGTCCCTGCCTGAAGGCATCTATCGCGTTGTGCCGCGTGAACCGGCAAAAGGGGATCTGGTCAGCTTTTGCCTGCGCGGCGAGTTTGCCGATCTGGCCGGTGAACGCGGCTACCTTCAGGCCGGTTCCTGCAACAACGGCCTGCGCCCCTTGCTCAAACGTCTGGCAGGTATGCCGGGCGATTTCATAGATGCCGAATCCCTGGCCGTCCACACTACGGACAGCCAGGGGAGGCCCATGCTTTCCGCGCTGCGCTCCGGCGTTATTCCGACGGGAATGGCCCTGGTGCTTGCGGATCATGAAGGCAGTTTCGACAGCCGTTATTTCGGGTTCGTTCCCTTGGAAAATCTCCAACGGGTCGAGCCTGTTTTTGTTTTCAACCTCAAAGGAGAATGACCATGCAACATAAAGAATATCTGGCAGCCGCCGCCCGTGCGGCTGCGGAACAGCTTGCCGCTGATCCGGCGCTGTATATCCCGCTCGATCCGGACGTGGCCGACTACATGGGCGCGTTTACCGAAGACGCCATTGTGCTGGCAGATTTGATTGAAGACGCGTTGCTTACCATCAACGGTCAGGGGGAGGCGGTCTATGAGCGGTAGCAAGAAGCCTGAAACCCCGGAAAAGGCCAAGCGCCGCCCCTTTCATGAAGAATTTGCGGAAAAGATTATTGAGCATCTGAAGGCCGGAACAGCTCCCTGGCAATGGCCCTGGCATCCGGGCAAAACACTTTCCGCTCCGCACAATCCGGCCTCCGGCACAGTGTACCGGGGCATGAACCGGGTGCATCTGGCGCTTTCCGGCTATGACGATCCGCGCTGGATGACGCTGCGCCAGGCCAACGAGGAAGGTCTGCGCATCCTGCCTGGCAGCAAGGCCACGCCCGTGGTCTATTTCCAGTTCACCAAAGAGCAGGAGCGCCTTGGTGAGGACGGCAAACCCGTGCTCGGAGAAGACGGCAAGCCGGAAAAACAGACGGTGCAACTGGACAAGCCCCTGGTGCGTTTCGCTCACGTCTTCAACGCCGAGCAGATTGACGGCATCCCGCCTGTGGAACTCACGGACAAGGCCTTTGAATGGGAGCCGGTGGAAAAGGCGGAAAACATCCTTGACGCCTCCGGCGCGAATATCAAGCACGATCAGAGCAACCGGGCCTTTTACCGTTACGCCACAGACTCCATCCACCTGCCGCCGCGTGAAAACTTTGAAGAACCCGGCCTTTATTACGGCACGGCCCTGCATGAGTTGGGGCACTGGACGCGCCACTCCAGCTGCCTGGATCGGGAAAACGGCCCGTTCGGCTCGGAAATGTATGCCCGTGAAGAGCTGCGGGCGGAAATCGCCTCCTGGATGCTCGGTCAGGACATCGGCATTCCCCACGATCCGGAGCAGCACGCGGCCTACGTCAATTCCTGGATCAAGGCGCTGGAGGATGATCCGTATGAAATCGTCCGGGCCTGCCGGGACGCGGAACAGATCAAAGAATATGTCCTGGGACTGGAAATGAACAAGGAAGTGGCGCAGGAACAGGCCTTGGAACGCCCGACGCAAGCGCTGGAACAGGAAGAAGGCATCACTGCAATGGGACTCCCAGCAAACCCGGCAAAGGAAAAAACCTTCCTGGCCGTGCCGTTCAAGGAAAAGAACCAGGCCAAAAAGCAGGGAGCGAAATGGGACAAGGACAACAAGCTCTGGTTTGCGCCGGAGGGCACGGATCTGAACCAACTTTCCCGCTGGTTGCCGGAAAACGCTCCCAAGCCGGAACAGAAGCGCACGTTATCGCCACAGGAAGAATTCGCCCTGGCCCTGAAACAGGTCGGGCTGGATCTGGACGGCAAGGCTCCGATCATGGATGGCGCTATCCACCGTGTGCCGCTCCTTGGCGGTAATCGCGGCGAGTTGGACGGCGCATACTGCGGCTTCCTGGATGAACGCCCCGCAGGCTGGATGCAGAACTTCAGTTCCGGCGAAAAGGCAAAATGGATGGCCAGCGGCCATGCCCTGAGCAAGGAAGAAATTGACGCCCAGCGGGAGGAGATCGCCCAAAAGCAGGTCGAACGGGCTGAACAGCGCTTGCAGGCTCAGAAGGAAGCGGCGGAAATGAGCCAGGCGGCCTGGGACATGGGTAATGAGGCGCATGAGGATCATCCCTACCTCAAGGCCAAGGGAGTTCCGCCCATTGGCCTGCATGAAAATTGGGCAGGCGTGCTGCACATCCCGGTACGCAACGTTGACGATGAATTGCGCGGCTTGCAGACCATCGATGCCGATGGGCAAAAACGCTTCGTGCCGGGCATGGAAAAGTCCGGCAATTTTCACCTTATTGCCGAGCCGGGGAAAGATCTCTCCCAAGGGGAAATCCTGCTCTCCGAAGGCTACGCAACCGGCGCGAGCCTGCACATGGCAACGGGCAAACCCGTGGCCGTGGCTTTTGATGCTGGCAACCTGGAGCCGGTGGCCAGAAAGCTCCGCGAGAAATACCCCAATGCCGCGATCACCATCTGCGCGGACAATGAGATAGGCTGGAAAAAACGGACGCCATAGTCCATATCCATTGAGGAGGTTCTATGACGAAAGCACCACGGGGACGTTATTCACAGGAATTGAGGCAGCAAGCCGTCACCATGGCGGTTGATGATG
>NZ_JBAIYR010000109.1:0-6197 GCF_036763145.1 Desulfovibrio sp. 1188_IL3213
GCTCATTTGCTTGAATCTGTTCGGCAAGGATTCTCTGGAAGAACTTCTGAATCCGCGAAGACGAAAAACTATAAACACCTATAGTTATAGCCTGTTAGCTATGGGTGCTTAACCGGACAACATTGAGCATATATAAATGTTTTTTCGCAGAAAAAGAGGTATGTATGCTGGATAAAACAGATAAGGCCATCCTTGCCGCGTTGGAAAAAAACTCCAGAATATCCAATGCCGACCTTGCCAGAGCCGTTCATATCAGCAGGCCCAGCATTATCAAGCGCATCAACAGGTTTTTGGAAGAAGGCGTTATTGAAAAATTTACCGCTGTATTTTCTTTGAAAAAAATCGGCAGGCCCGTGTGCAGCTTTATACATATCAGCAATATAAAGCTGTCAGTGGCGGAAATGCTGAAAGTTTTAGACAGGGATGAGATCGTCGAAATATATTCGGTGACAGGCGAGAATAATTTTATTGCCAAAACAGCCGTGCCTGCCATGGAAGATATGGAAAAACTTTTGCAGGACCTTATGCCCTATTGCAGGGTCGTGACGTCTCTTGTCATTATCAAGCACGATGTTGACAGGCCGCTGGTGTAACGAGCACGCACCGGATTTTCAGGGCGTTTCGCTTTGAAGTGGCCCTGCCATTGCGTACGCAGCCATGCGTCGCGCATGGCTGGCGAATTTTCAGGCGACGTCCCGCAAGATTGGGGAATATATGCTCCTTGCAAAAAAATGAAATGCTCCGCGCGGCTTTCGCGCAGGCTTTTCTTCTTCTTCTTCCTCCTCCTCCTCCTCCTCCTCCTCTTCTTCTGCTCGCTCCTTCTTTTTTCCCCTCCTTTTTCCTTTTGCTCCTTCTCGGGGCGTTTTGCCGTGATTGACACGTTTGTCTGCTGCTTTGGCCCGCCCTGACCCTGCCGCCCCCTGTTGCACCGTACAGACGTTGCCGCTGCCGCCCGCCCTGCACAAGGCCAACTGTGCCAGGCGGGCTTTTTTATGGCGTAATGTAAAAAAATGGCAGCAAGTTTTTACGATATGTAAAAAAGAACTCCCATAATAATTCGTTCAGCTATGTACCTCTTTATGCTTATTGGTATAACATCATGATATGCAGACTTCTCGGCTGGCGGTGAATGCGCATGGGCTGTGGCACTCCTGCCGGTCGTGACTGTTCTGTTTTGCGGATGCTCAACGCTGCATGGGAATATGTTGTCGAAAGGGTTGGGTGCGGTCTGTCGTGTGGGTGAATGTCCAGACAGGCCGATGACTGACTGTGGAAATATATACGCTCAAAACTGCAATGCCTCGGATGCGTACACAGAGGCCATGACGAACAGGTGAACAATCTTTGCTGAAGGGGCATGGGATCGCCATGCCGTAGCCATACACGCTCATCAACAATCAAAAGAGCAGCCTTTTAAAGGGGGTACTTATGAGCAGCGCGCCTGACAGCAAACTTGTTCCTTTTACACGTTACGATGCCGGATGGGTCATTCTCTGCATCGGTATGGCCATCGGCGGAGCCATGGTCTTCATGCCCGTGCAGGTGGGCATGACCGGACTTTGGGTTTTTCTGACAGCAGCGGCCATTGCCTACCCAGGGGTATGCCTGTTCCAGAATTTTTATCTGGAAACGCTTACCAAGACGGAAAGCGCGCAGGATTATACGGATATCATAACGCAGTATCTTGGAAAAAACTGGGCCATGCTGCTGAGTATTTTATACTTTCTGCTGATGCTGACGGGCATGCTCGGCTATTCGACAGGTCTTGTGCGCGACAGCGCTTCCTATCTGCAAACCTATGGCCTTACCACAGCCCTGCTTTCCGATACTGCCTGGTGGCCCCTGGTGATCATGCTGGTCATGGTGGCCATTGCCGCTCAGGGAGAAAAGCTGCTCTTCAAGGTGTCCGGCCCGCTGGTGGTGGGCAAGCTCGCCATCATTCTTGCCCTGGGCATGGTTATGGTCCCCCATTGGAGCCTGGGCAACATAAAGCCCATGACGTCTTTGCTGCCGTTCATGCGCGACGTGTTCATCACCATCCCGTTTACGGTGTTTTCCGTCGTGTTCATGCCCATACTGAGTCCAATGAACATTGCCTACCGCCGACAGGAGCCGGACAGGCTCATAGCCACGTACAGGGCGTTTCGCGCCAGCAGGGTGGCTTTTGCCATCCTGATTGTGTCCGTGCTGTTTTTCGCAGTGTCCTTCACGCTGTCGCTGCATCACGAAAAAGCCGTGGAGGCTTTTCAGAACAATATTTCGGCGCTTGCCATCGCGGCCCAGGTGCTGCCCGGATCTGTCATCAGGGCCATGAGCACGGCTCTTAACATCTTTGCCCTGGTCACGGCGTTTTTTGCCCTGTATCTGGCGTTGCAGGAAGGTCTTCAGGGCATATGCTTCAATCTGCTCAGCAGGTTTATGCCTGAAGAGCGCATCAACAGAAAAATTCTGCACCGTTTTGTGGCGCTTGCCATCGCCCTGGGCCTCTGGGCCTGGGTGCAGATGAACGCCAAGGTGCTGTTCATTCTGCACCTGAGCGCGCCCCTTTTCGGCATCATTGCCTGTTTTATCCCCGTATATCTGATTTTTAAAATGCCGAGTCTGGCCTACCTGAAAGGGGGCAAGGCGCTCTATGTGCTGATTTTCGGCATCATTTTAACAATCTCGCCACTGCTCAGGTTTTTGGAATAGCGCCGGAGGCGGCGCGAGAAAGCTGGCCTGCCCAAAAGAAATCCGGGCCTGTGTTTTCCGGGTCGGAGTTGTCATAACCGGGATTGGCACGAGCCGGAGTTGCCACAGCCTGGGGCGAGGTTGTTGTGTGGCATGGCCTGACACCCCATCACGTTAAGGAGGATATCATGACATATGCATTTGAACTGGGCGCAGCGTTTGCCGAGGCGCTGGACAGCACGGACCCGCTCAGAAAGTTTCGTGAGCATTTTTATATTTCTGACGGGCTTATCTATATGGACGGCAACTCTCTCGGGCTTTGCAGCCGTGATGCGGAAAAGGGCATTCTTGGCATGCTTGAGGTCTGGAAAGAGCACGGCATCAACATGTGGAGCATAGAAGACGGCAAATACTTTCTTTATCCCTCGCATCTGGCCCGCAAAATGGCCCCGCTCATCGGCGCCGACGCCAGCGAAGTCACCGTGGCAAACAGCACCACTGTCAATATACATCAGGCTTTTGCCACCTTTTACAGGCCGGTCGGCAGCAGGAACAAAATTATTGTTGATGGGCTGAACTTTCCCACAGACCGGCATGCGGTGGACAGTCAGGTGCTTTCGCGCGGCCTTGACCCGCAGGAAGTCATAAAGGTTGTTGCCAGTGAAGACGGCAGAACCGTCAGCGAGGACGCCATCATCGCGGCCATGACGGACGATGTCTGCATGGCGCTTTTTCCTTCGGTGTACTACCGCAGCGCGCAGTTGCTGGATATGAAAAAAGTCACCGACGCGGCCCGCAGCAGGGGCATCATCATCGGGTGGGATCTTTGCCATTCCATAGGCTCGGTGCCGCACAACTTTGCCGCACTGGATGCGGATTTTGCCGTATGGTGCAACTATAAATATCTTTCCGGCGGTCCGGGGGCTGCCGCAGGCTTATACATCAACAGGAAACATTTCGGCACGACGCCGGGGTTGGCAGGCTGGCAGGGCAATGTCAAGGAAACGCTTTTTGAACTGCGGCAAAAGCACGAGCCTGCGCACAATGCCGACGGCTGGCTCATAGGCACGCCGCCCATGCTTGCCATGGCCGGGCTGGATGGAGTTCTGGATATCTTTCATGAAGCGGGCATGCCCGCCGTCAGGGAAAAGTCCCTGCGTCTGACGGCCTATCTCATGTTCCTCATAGACAAACGCCTGGCTCCTTACGGCTATGCCGTGGGTACTCCCCGTGACGATGCGCGGCGCGGCGGCCACGTGGCCCTGGAACATGACGAGGCGTACCGCATTTGCAAGGTGCTCAAGAATTACAAGGTTGTTCCCGATTTCAGGGACCCCAATGTGATCAGGCTTGCACCCACAGCGCTGTACAATTCGTATGCGGATATTCATACTCTCGTGGATATTCTGGAAAAAATAGGCGCAAACAGGGAATATGAGAGTTTGAGCAAGGAAAGAACCCTGGTGGTCTAGAGCAGATTAACTTTGAGAATATACATTCTCAAAGTTTAAGGCACGCTCACTTCGGCGTTTAACCGCGCAGATAAACTGCGCTTACGCCTCCGTAGCGAACGTCTGCTCACGCAGCCGCCCGAGCAATTTAAAAGTTAAATTGCTCTAAATGCAGGTGCTTCTATTTTGAAACGGCTTCGGGTGACACCTCGTTGCCGAAGGATCGACATTTGAAACAGGCGCAAACGGGCTTTGTCCGGGAGCGCCTGTTTTGCGGCAGGGGGTGCTTTCATGCCGGGGAGCGGCCGACGCTGAAAACGCGGGCTGCCGCAGGACAAGGCCAGCCCTTGCAGTGAAGGGCGCGGGAAAACCGGAGCTGAGGCCCGGCGGAGCGGGGCGCGAAGGGGGCGTTTTCGGCACGCTTTCTGCAAAGACGGCTGTGCCGGTATTCCGGCAAGGAGACAGCGCCATGAAATTGACGATCTTGCGCCATCCCGTTTTATGGATAATCACGGCGGCCCTGCTGCTGAGCATGGCCTTGCCTGCGCATGCCGTGCGCATCAAGGATATAGCCTCTTTTTCGGGCGTGCGTGACAACCAGCTCATCGGTTACGGCCTTGTGGTGGGCCTGGCAGGCACGGGAGATAAAAAGGACGCGGTCTTTACGCTCAGCTCCATGAAAAACATGATGGACCGCATGGGTATCGGCGTGGATTCTTCGGCGCTCAAGACCAAGAACGTGGCCTCCGTAATGGTGACGGCCCGCATGCCCGTATCCGCCAAGCCGGGTACGCGCCTTGACGTCACCGTGTCTTCCGTGGGCGACGCCACATCGCTTTTGGGCGGCGTGCTGCTGCAAACGGCCCTCAAGGGCGTGGACGGCAAGATATACACCCTGGCCCAGGGGTCGCTGACCGTGGGCGGTTTTTCCAGCCAGGGCAAGGCTGCCAGCGTGAGCAAGAACATTTCCACCGTGGGGATCATTCCCGGCGGGGGCATTGTGGAGCGGGGCATTCCCTTTGAGTTCAACCAGCAGGACAAGCTCACCCTGCACCTGCGCACGGCGGACTTCAGCACGGCCCAGCAGGTTGCCGAGCGCGTCAACGGCGCCATGGGCGGCCCCTTTGCCCGCGCCATCGACGACATGTCCATCACGATGGATATTCCGGCGCAGTACCGCAACAACATGGTTCCCCTCATGGCTTCCATCGAAAACCTGGACGTAAGCCCCGACACCGCCGCCAAGGTGGTGGTGGATGAAAAAACCGGCACAGTGGTGCTCGGCCGCGATGTGCGCATTACCCGCACCGCCGTGGCGCACGGCAATTTGCAGATCACCGTGCAGGAGGGCGAGCAGGTATCGCAGCCCGGCCCCTTCTCGCAGGGGCAGACCGTGGTGACGCCCACCACGGAAACCAACGTGCGTGAAGAAAACCGTCACCTCGTTATCGTGGAGGGAGCCACTCTTCAGGAACTGGTGGACGGCCTCAATTCCATCGGGGCCACTCCGCGCGACCTCATCTCCATCCTGCGCACCATGCAGGTTTCAGGTGCGCTGCTGGCGGAACTGGAGGTAATATAAATGACCTCTCCCCTGACCACCGGCCTTGTGCCGCATGAAGCCGGAACGGCGGAAGTATCCCGCCGCGAGTTTCAATCCCGCCTGGCGGGCATAGGGAATCTCAACGGCAAAAAAATGACGGAAGCGGAAAAAGAAAAAAAACTGCGCGAAGCCTGCGAAGGTTTCGAATCGATCTTTATCCAGAAAATGTGGCAGGAAATGCGCAACACCCTGCCCAAGACCAATATGCTGCAAGGCCGCGAAGAGCAGTTCTGGCAGAGCATGTATGACCAGGAACTGGCAAAATCCATGACGGCTGCGGGCGGTATCGGCCTGGCTGACATGATGTATGCCCAGCTTTCGCGCAATCTTGTTTCGGCCAGCCGCAGCACGGCGTCTTCTGTGGGCGGCACGGATTCGGGCTTTACGCCCCAGGCCGCGTCCATATTGCCTGAAACAGGCAATGAAAGCAGTGCCGGAGCCGTGGCAGACGCCCGTGGCGGCACGTCGGCCCC
>NZ_JBAIYR010000110.1:0-6167 GCF_036763145.1 Desulfovibrio sp. 1188_IL3213
AAAAGTGTATTATGGTGACTCATGTCCAAAATCTCCTTGTGTGGCAAAGTTTTTCGCAAACTCTTTATACCACATCGCATTGAGATTTTGGACTTTTTTCTTAACCCTTAGCCGGACAGCAATGAGCAGGTGGTGTGTATTTGGTGTGTGTAGCATTTATGGATAGATATTCCAAAATGTTACATGAAATGTATACCATGTTGGCCCACGCATGGATGACGCCCGCGTGGAGGTATGGCTGCCTGATACGCTGCCGGAGCAGTGTAAAAGAAAATTGTCTCGAAACCGCTTGTATGAGGATATTGGAGACGTTTTTTCATGCCGGATGGGGCAACAGGGCGGTTTATGCCGTAAAAAGGTTCTATTTCAGTGTCTTTCAGCATCAGTCGGTTGCATTGTATCGCCCGACACGGTAAGAAAATTTCATGTTGACGCGCCGTCTGCTATTTCTCACCCCCGCTCAGGCCGTAACCTCGGTCTTTCCTGCCCTGCGTGATGCCGGATACGAACTTGGCATTGCGGAAAATCTCAAGGGCGCCACCGTATTCATACGCAAGTCCGGGCCGGGCATTATTTTTGCGCGGCCCAGCCTGCCGGGTTTCCGCGTCGAAGACCTTCTGGCCGTAGGGGCTGAAGACCCGGCCTTTCCTCCGGTTATCGTCATTACAGACAGGGGAACCGCCGATGAGGCCGAACGCCTCATGAGCCTCGGCGCACAGGATTACTGGCTTGAACCGCTGGATGTGGAACGCATCATGGCCGTGGCCCGTTCGTTAGGCAACGGTTCCGCGCAGCGCAGGGCCGCGGTTCCCGCTGCTTCAACCCTTGGCGGGCGCAAGGCGCAGTATGCCGAAGGTGCAGGGCCGCGTATTGTGGGCAGGCACCCGGCCATGGGCAGGGTTTTGCAATTGGCGCGCCAGGTGGCCGGTTCGCGGGCCACGGTGCTTATTACCGGCGAATCCGGCACGGGAAAGGAGATGTTTGCCCGCTACCTGCACGCCATGAGCAAACGCGGCTCCGGGGCTTTTGTGGCCGTAAACTGCGCCGCCTTGCCGGAACACCTGCTTGAAAGCGAACTTTTTGGGCATGAAAAAGGCGCTTTTACCGGAGCCATTGCCCGCAAACCGGGGAAATTCGAGCTTGCCGACGGCGGCACGCTGCTGCTGGACGAAATTTCGGAGATGGACCTTTCCCTTCAGGCCAAGCTTTTGCGTGTCTTGCAGGAAGGCGAAGTGGACCGGGTGGGCGGCACAGAACCCCTCAAGGTTGATGTGCGCGTACTGGCGACCACCAACCGCGACCTTGAAGACTGGGTAAAGCAGGGCAAGTTCCGTCAGGATCTGTATTTCAGGCTCAATGTCATTCCGTTGCGGCTGCCTTCATTGCGTGAGCGTGGCGATGATATCCTGGAACTGGCCGGATTTTTTATGGATATGTATATCCGCGAGTACCAGCTTGCCCCGGCCGTGCTCTCGCAAAACGCCATAGACTGGCTGCGCGGCTATGATTTTCCCGGCAACGTGCGTGAACTGCAAAACCTGATGGAACGCGCCGTGCTGCTTGCCAATGGCCGTCCTGTGGAACCGCGTCATTTTCTGCTGGAAGATGACGATTGGCCCCTGTTTGATGACGACGGCGCGGATTCTGTCCCTGAAGGTTTCGGGGCTGCGGCTGCCGCAGATTTTTCCGGTGGAGCGGCGCTTGCCGAAGAGGCGACAGGGCGAAACGATCCTGCCGATGGTGGGGGGCCTGCCATGTCTTCCTCTCACGGCAGCATGCCCGGCGCGGTCATTCCCCTGCATGAGATGGAGCGCATCATGATTCTCAAGGGGCTTGAGGCAACCTCGGGAAACCGCACCCAGGCGGCGGATCTTCTTGGAATTTCCGTGCGGACCCTGCGCAACAAGCTCAACGAATACCGCGCTGCGGGACATCCTGTGGACTAGAGCAGATTAACTTTGAGAATATACATTCTCAAAGTTTAAGGCACGCTCACTTCGGCGTTTAACCGCGCAGATAAACTGCGCTTACGCCTCCGTAGCGAACGTCTGCTCACGCAGCCGCCAGAGCAATTTCAAAGTGAAATTGCTCTGATTGCGGTCTGACGGCATTGCCGTACTTTTCTTGTGCAGCCGTTGCCCTGATAGGGCAGCGGCTGCACGCTTTTTTTGACACGGTGTTGGGAAAAAGCCGCAGTGGCCCTTCTGAACAGGAGCGGATTCACTGCGGCTTTTTGTTGCCCGCTCTCGCAGCCGGGACAGAAAAAAAGCGGGAATCGGAAGAAAAATATTCAGATCTCGTGCAATTCCCATATACTTAAACTTTTCTAAAATGTTATTCCAGTTTTTATATATGCAAAAAGGAAATGCAATTAAAAATGTGCATAAAGAGTATAGTCAGCAATTACGCATAGTCGCGATATTCAATATATGCGTATTCGTCTTTTATGAAGACATTGTTGACTTATTGATTGCGGAGATTGATAATATACACAATATTTGTGTATAATTTCACATCTGTATTGTGATTATAAATACAATCGCAGTTATGAAGATGTGTTTTGTATGCAGTATGTGTTTTTGTGTGTGAAGTAACAGCTTCTGTAGAGTGTCTTGTTCACTGTATGCCGTATTGTCTTGCATACGGTCAGGTGTGATGCCTGATTGTGCGGATTTTTCGGCGCAACATGGGAGGTATGCTGATGACTCCTGCGTTAAAGAGGCTTCGCAATTCGCGAAAAAAAATCGCACTACTCCGAACAAAAACAGGCAATGCCTCAAAAAAGGAAAGCCCCTATATTCCGGTGTTCATAAAAAAAACACCGGCATGTCAGGGGGAGTGTCCCAGCGGGACAAATATCCGGGGCGTGCTCACAACCATTGCCAACACCGTAAAGGACGGCAGAACCTATCACGACTCTTTCCGGCAGGCTTTTGAAATTATTGCCGCCAACAATCCCTTTCCCGCGGTATGCGGCCGCGTTTGCCCGCATCCCTGCGAATCCGGGTGTAACCGGCAGTACAAAGACGGTTCCCTGGCAATCAACAATGTAGAGCGTTTTATCGGGGACTACGCGCTCAGCAACGGCTTTGCCCTGCCTGCCGAGCCTGTTGCCCAACGTGATGAAAAAATAGCTGTGGTGGGTGCGGGGCCTGCGGGGCTTTCCGCCGCATATCAACTGGCGCGGCGGGGCTACGCCGTTACGGTGTTTGAGGCTTTTTCCAGGCCCGGCGGCATGCTGCGCTACGGCATACCGGACTACAGGCTGCCCCAGGATGTGCTGGACAGCGAAATTGGCCGCATCCGGGACCTTGGAGTGGACATCCGCTGCAATGTCGCTGTGGGCAGGGATATCTCTCTGGACGATCTGCGCAAAGAGCATGATGCCGTTTTTCTGGGCATCGGCGCTCATGAGGGCCGTTCTTTGGGCCTGCCCGGTGAAGACGCCGCCAATTTTTTTACTGTAACGCACTTTCTTAACCGCATAAATTCTGGCTGTGCCGTCGGCGTGGGCCAAAAGGTGCTGGTTGTGGGCGGGGGCGACGCGGCCATTGACGCCGCGCGCATCTGCCGCCGCCTGGGGGCCGAGGTTGTCATGGTGTACCGGCGTACGCGCAATGAAATGCCCGCCATAGAAAGCGAAATCGTCGAGGCTGAAGAAGAGGGCGTGACGTTCCGTTTTCTTGCCGCACCGGCGGAACTGCTGCGCCAGGGCGACATGATCACGGGCATGAAGTGCCAGAACATGCGCCTGGGGGAACCTGACGCCTCCGGCAGAAGGCGCCCGGAACCTGTGGAAAACGACTTTACGGAACTTGCCGCCACGGCCGTAATCGCCGCCATCGGCCAGGTTCCCTGCATGCAGGGCTTTGAAAGCCTGGATTCCGGCAGGGGTTGGATACGGGCTGACAGCACGGGCGCCACGGCCAAAGACGGCGTGTATTCCGGCGGCGATGCCCTGGGTCTGAGCCTTGTCACCACCTCCATTTACCAGGGCAGAATGGCGGCAGCGGCCATTGACGCCAAATTGCGCGGCACGCCGCTGCCTGTGGAGGAAAAAGCCGTTATCGCCAATAAATTCAGCATCTATTACGACCACTATGCCGCCAGCAGCCGCAACGAGACTGCTGCCCTTCCTCTTGCCGAGCGCATGGCCGATCTGCGGCGGGAGGTTGTGGCAACCCTTGATGAACGCAGTATCATTGAAGAATGCGCCCGCTGCATGAGCTGCGGGCTTTGTTTTGACTGCGGCAACTGCTGGAATGTCTGCGGTGAAAACGTTATGCCGCTCAAGGGCCGTCTCAAGGGCGACAGCGCCGCTCTTGCCACCTCGGACTGCAAGGGTTGCCGCCATTGCATGGACGAATGCCCGTGCGGCTTTATTGAAATGATCGACCCGGCCACGGGCAAGTACATACGGGCAAGCATGGATGACAGCTATCTGGTCTGAGCATGCGGAAAGCGCCGGCACATGCCCGGCTGCGCCCTGTAATGCCGCCACAAAAGCAGCCTCGCCTGCAAAAAGATCATACCGGTTCATAGAGCAGATTAACTTTGAGAATATACATTCTCAAAGTTTAAGGCACGCTCACTTCGGCGTTTAACCGCGCAGATAAACTGCGCTTACGCCTCCGTAGCGAACGTCTGCTCACGCAGCCGCCAGAGCAATTTCAAAGTGAAATTGTTCTAAAGAACATATTCAGGAGCTTTTCATGACCAAGCTTTCGTTTGCGGAAATGCACGATATCCTTATGGACGCGCTTCGCCTCACCCATTTTCCCGTGGCCGTCAAATTTTTCTTTGATGACGGGCAATTGAAAGAATTCAAGGAAAATGTGGAATTCTTTACCTCAGACCGCAATCTGACCTTTTGCCAGTATGAGATAGGTCCGCGCATGACCGGGCAGACCCTGCTGGTGCGCAAGGAAAAACTGGGTTGCCCCAACGGGCTGTATTCCTTTGGCTGGAAAGGTTTTGATCAGGCCGAGGTGCTCAGTCACAAAAAATACGCCAAAGACCTTGAACAGGCGGAACGCTTTGTGAAATCCAAGCCGCGCCTGCCCGAAGGCACGCTGAAGGCCATAGCCGTGTCACCCCTCGCGGACACGTATTTTCCGCCCGACACCGTGCATTTTTACTGTGACAACATGCAGGCCTATCACCTGGCCGTGGACTATATGGCTGCAATGGACGTGCACCCGCTGCGCACCAATATCACCATGAATTCCTCGGCCTGTGCCGGAAACGTGTATACCTACCTGGAACAGACCGCCAACGTATGCACCGCGTGCAGCGGCAGCTATAACTCCGGCAAGACGGAGCGCGGCGAGTTGAACTTCTTTGTCCCCGGCGCGCACCTTGAACCCCTGGTGCAACGCCTTGTCACGCGCATTAACGAGCATGGAACAGGGGCCATAACCCGAACCGGAGAAAACTTCCCCGGTGCCGCCATTTGCAAAAACTGCAATATGATAGTGTACAAGCGCGGCGAATGTCTGGAATCGGCACAATGATCGGCAAGTGGCGCGCCCGCTGAGGCGCTGCCTTGAAATGGACGGGCGGCCCGGCAGAGGGCCGCCCGTCTTTTTGTGCCGGCCTGCGGGCTATGCTGCCCTGTGACCGGTCGTGGCAATGGGCTGAAATATTTTTCCTTCTTAAAGCGGTTGCGGCGCGCCACTGTGAGCATGGACGGCGTCAATATCTTCATTTGCTCTCCCTGGCCCAACGGATGCAGGGGCTTGGGCCGCCGTGATGGGCAGAGGCTCAGGCGCTCGCGCGGCTGCTGGCATTGATGGAACGCGCCACTGCCGCCAGTAGTCGTTTGGCTGGCCTGTGGCAGGAAAGACGGCCGGAAATCAGAGGCTGTTACGGATGACGCAAGCGGACCTGTCGAGCTTTTCATACAGCCATGTAAAATCCAGCGTGCCGGTTTTTTCAATACGACGGAGTTTTTTTATTCCTTCATCCGTAATTTCCTGCGCCCGTGCGGCCACGGTTTCCGCTTCCGCGGCCCGCACGGCCACAAGGCCGTCGTCGTCAGCCACCATGATGTCTCCGGGCGCTATGACCACGTTGCCCATGCTCACAGGGACATTTATCTCGCCGCAGGCGTCTTTGTACGGTCCGTTGGGGCTTACGGCGCGGGCGTACACCGGAAAGGGCAACCA
>NZ_JBAIYR010000111.1:0-6150 GCF_036763145.1 Desulfovibrio sp. 1188_IL3213
CGCCGCCCACGTCGGCCATAATGGCCGAGGCCACACGCATGCCGGGAACCATGTCCGGGTCGGTGCGTTCAGCGGCGAGCACGTCGCCCTTGGATATTTTGTTCAGCTCAAGGGCCGAGCGCAAAAAGCGCACAGTGCCTTGCCCGGCCCCGCGCGAAGCGCCGTTGCCTTCCACCAGAACCTCGGCCTCATCAGCGGCCTTGGCGTCCACCTCGCGGCGGCGCATGAAAATGGTGGTGGGATGCTGCTCCAGATCTTCGTTCCAGCGGGTTTCGGGGCGGGCCTGCACGAACCAGAGCTTGTCATTGGCGTCAATGCAGAATTCCGTATCCATAATCATGCCGCCGTAAGACTTGCTCACGGCGCGCACGCCCTGGGCCACGCGCTCGGCCTGGCTCAGAGAAAGCGCCCAGCGCAGAGCCTCAAGCTCAGGCACTTCCACTTCTTTGGTTCCGCCCCTTTCATCATAGATGATCTTCATGTCCTTGCAGCCCATCTGACGGATGACCACTTCGCCGCCGTCGTCGCGCTGGAAGACATAAAGCTTGTCGGGCGTGACCTTGCCGCCCACCACGGCCTCACCAAGGCCATAGCTGGCGTCGATGCTCACAAGCTCCCTGCGGTCCGTACCACGGCAGCCAGTGGCGGTATCAGCGGAAAACGCCGTGCCGGAAATCACCGGATTGATCATCTGCATCATGCAGACGGACAGGGAAGTGTGCTCAATGGCCCATTCTTCCTTGGCATTTTCGGCAATGGATTCATCACCCGTTTCTTCGGCCTTCGCCAGCGCGTCCAGAATGGCCTCGCGGCGATAGGTCATGGAGCGCAGGTTATAGGCCGAGGCGCAGTCCCAGTGATAGGCTTCCACAACCCTGTCTTCACCCACCATGTTGAGATAGGTGTCCTGAAGGCCGGCAAAAGCCTTTTTGCGTGAATCTTCACCGGCGGCGGAAGACCGCACGGCCACAGGGGTCATGTCATCGGCGTTATCACGACAGATTTCACGGTAGGCGCTGCGCACGGCTTCGCAGACTTCGGCGGGAAGTTCCACCGAAAGGATGGCGGCCTGCACCATAACGGAGCGCTTGCGCAACTGATCGATACCTTCGGGAGAGGTGGCAAAACCTTCTACAATATTATTGATAAAGGTACGCAGTTTGGTGTGTGACTGTTCCCCTTCGGCCTTGGCGGCCTGATGGATCTGGCGGCCAAGCTGGCGCACGAACTTTTGCAGAAAATCCGGGTCCTGGTTGATTTCCGGGTCGTTCCAGTCGATGCGGCCGTATTCGCGGTCCACAACGCTGCGCACAACGCGCCCGTTGACCTTGGTTTCATCCAGAAGCTGGTGAAAAGCCAGAGAAGATATGGCACGAAAATACGGAGCCTGAATACCTTCTATCTGGCTGATTAACGCCGTGTTATAGTTCTTACCACCAACAAGCAATTCCGCTTCGGGTCCAATCTGCACAATGTCAGCGCCGTTAAGCACCAGCTTTTTCTGGCCGGCTTCGGGCGCGTGTCCCTTGGTTTTGTTTTGCGCAGGTTTGGCGGCGGTACTCTTACCCATGTCTTCCTCCGGTTTGGGAAACAGAAGCATTGCAACCTTGAAAATTGTATATCGGCATCAAAAAACTGTCCACAAATTCCCGCATCTCCCGAGAGAATCCGGTTTTGGGGGTGCAAGCCGGACAATCCGGCCCGCTCCCCGTCCGCACCCTAGAGCAGATTAACTTTGAAAATATACATTTTCAAAGTTTAAAACACGCTCGCTTCGGCGTTTAACCGCGCAAATAAATTGCGCTTACGCCTTCGCGGCGGGCGTCTGCTCGCGCAGTCGCCAGAGCAATTTCAAAGTGAAATTGCTCTGGCCGCCAGCTCTGTTGCGGGGCTGGCGGGTTTTGCGGCTGCGGCGGCTTTGTCCGGCCGCCCGCAACAGGGACGGCGCAGACAAAACCGCAAGATGCGGCATCAATACGGCTAGCTCATCCGCGAGCCGCAATGGGGACAGAATGAGATGTTCTCAAGCGGAATGGGCTGACCGCAGGCCTCATTGGCGCAGATACGCGGCACAGGCCCCAGTTCCACAATAAGCTCGCCTTCGCGCACTGAAACCATCTGCTTGCTTTCCTTGAAGTCAGCGGTTTTCAGCACGCGCTTGACCATGCCGTCCACAGGGGCGAGCACAGCCTTTTCCTGCTTCATGATGGACACGTTGAACAGTTCTTCCCCGGCTTTCACCACATCGCCGGGATGCACATACATGACCCACAGGTCGCCGTTGCTGGGCGCGGCCACATGATACTGGTTGGCGGGGTCGGCCATGAGCGCGCCCTTGGCGGCCGTACCCACAGGCTGGCGCACCTGCACCTCGCAACTCATGAATTCAGAATCCAGCACATAGCGGCAGATGGATATTCCCGCATCATTGGGCGAGGATATGCTCAGCAAAAGCAGGTGGTGGGGCTTGCCGCTGCTGTCGTTAAAGTACAGGTCCTGCCCGGCCTTGAGCCCTTCAAACCATACATGCAGGGGCAGATTGTTGGGATCACCGAACTTTGCCTTGAACTGTATGGTCTTGAGGGCATCAGCCGGATGATTGAGATAAAGCACGAATTCTTCCGCATTGGGCTCACGCTTGAGAATATCCGCGCAGGCCTTTTCTTCCGCCGCCAGATTGAGGTCCGGCAGGGCTTCAAGAGGCGAAACCTCGGTGCGGCCGGCAATGGCATTTTTCCATTCCGCCCCAAAAGCGCTCATATACACCCAGTCAGCGGGGAAGCCCAGGGGCAGCTTGCCGAACTTGCCCAGCAGAAGATTGCGGAAGGCGTCATTGCAATCGCGATAGATGTGCAGACGGGCCTTGCGCATTTCCTGCGAAAGTTCCGCTTCGGGGGTGCGCGTCACTTCGGCAAGCACCTCAAGCAGATAACGCACTTCGTCTTCGCCGCCGCGCTTCCACGCGCCGGTTACCGCCAGAAATGCCGTGTTCCAGGTGATCTGCGAGCCGGGGGTCACATCGTGATAGCGCACTATCTGGCGTGTACCTTCAAGGAATTTGAGCATGTAGGGCAAAAGATGGATGTAGCCCTGCTTCATGGCCCCTTCCTGCGAGGAAGAGGTGGCCCCGCCGGGCATGCCGTGCAGGGTCACGTCATAGTCAATGCCCTGAAAGTACGGCGCGCAGTAGCGGTCGTAATAGGGCATGATCTGCTTGCACACAAAGTTGGCGGCGCGGATGGCGTTTTTGTCCAGACTGCACTGGAGGCCCAGTTCGTCCTCAATATAGGACATGGTAGCCAGCACGTCGCCCTGACCGTAGGAACGCACGGCGGACCCCAGACCGACATCAATGATATGCGCGCCAGCCTTGGCTGCCGAACCGCAGGACGGCACAAAAAGCCCGTCCGTGTAGTGCCGGTGATAGTGGAGCACCAGCTCGGGCCAGGCTTTGCGAATGGCTGTGACAAGCTCGGTCATGAAGCGCGGCGGGCATACACCAGCCATGTCCTTGAGGCCCAGGATAATGTGCCGCGATGCCGTTTTGGGGTCCACCCCCATAATATCGGCCACCATGCGCAGCATGGCCTCGGTGACGCCCAGGTAGTGCGGCACGTCAAAGCCCCTGGCCCAGGAAAGAGAAATGGCGGGCTGGAAGATGACGTCCTTGCGGTCCATGACCACTTCGGCGATGGGCCGCATGTTTTCCACATGGTTCAGGAAGTCGAAACAGCGAATGATCTGGTAATAATCACAAATCATTTCGCCTGTTTTGCGCATAAGGTTGCGCGGCTGCGGCGTATAGCCCAGCACGTTGGTGGAACGCACCAGCAGTTGCTTCATGGTTTTGGGCGCAAAGCGGTTCCACTCCTTCGCCTCGGTGAAGGGGTAGGTCATGTTTGCCAGCATAGCCACATGAAAATGCGCTCCGCCGCCGTTCTCAATGGAAAAATACCCCACATTGTCCAGATACGGGCCAATGAGCCTGTCTTCCGCCAGACGGAAGCGGTTGCCGGAGTTGGACTGGGTAAAATCGCGCGGTGTGGTGTCGGTAAAATGCACCATGCCCGAATCGCGGATATAGTCCAGCGTAGCCAGCCGGTCGCCCTGCGGATAGGGCGAGGGCTGCCGCCGCTGGGCGGACGTGATGGCGGGCAGCACCGGCTCGAAGGGACCGAGACAGGGCGTGGTGTCGGAGCGGTATTCGCCAAGCTGGACGTAAGGATTGTACCCCTTGGCGGATATCTCGGCCACCAGCTTTGAAAGGCGCTCCCCCTCCGGGGCCAGGTCGGTGTAGACCATAAGCTCGGGATGGTCGGCGATAAAGTTGGTATTGATGTTGCCCTGTCTGAACAGAGGATTCTTTATGACCTGACGGTAGAAAGGAATGGTCGTCTTGATGCCGCCGATGACATACTCGCTGAGCGCACGCTCCATAATGCCCAGGGTTTTTTCCCAGTCGTGGGCGTAGGAGATGAGCAAGGCCCCTGCCGAGTCATAGTTGGCGGGAAACTCGTATCCGGCGCTGATATTCGAGTCCAGACGCACACCGGGGCCGCCGGGCGACACGTAGCGCGAGATAAGGCCGGAGTTGGGCGCAAAGTTGTTCTGCGGATTTTCGCAGTTGATGCGCACCTGCATGGCGCAATAGGAAGGCCGCAGGTTTTCTTCGCGATAGCGCAGTTCCGCGCCGAAGGCCACGGCGATCTGCTCTTCCACAAGGTCGATGCCGTAACGGCATTCGGTGATGCCGTGCTCCACCTGAAGGCGGGTGTTGACTTCAATAAGATACGGCGTGCCGTCGGGGGTAACCAGAAACTCCACCGTGGCAAGGCTGTGGTAGCCCACGGCGCGCACCAGGCGGCGGGAATAGTCCTTGAGGCGTTCGCGCAGGTTGCGGGTAATGCCCGACCAGGGCGAAGGGGTGATTTCAATCAGCTTCTGGTGGTTGCGCTGCACGGTGCAGTCGCGTTCGTCAAAGGCAAAGACATTGCCGTACATGTCGGCAATGACCTGAATTTCAATGTGACGCACATCGGCAAGAAATTTTTCCACAAAAAGGCGCGGATTGCCGAAAGACGCCTGAGCCATGGTGGAAGCCTTGAAAAAGGCGTCCTCAAGCTCTGCCTCATTATGAATGGCAAAAATGCCGCGTCCGCCGCCGCCGCCCTCAGCCTTGAGCATGATGGGCAGACCCATTTCATTGATAAGCTGCCTGGCCGTGGGAATATCCACCGCGCCGTCAGAACCGGGCACAACGGGAATGCCGAGCTTGCGCGCCACTTCACGCGCCTGCACCTTGTTGCCGAGCAGGTTCATGGCTTCGGCTGTGGCCCCGATAAAGGTAATGCCCGCCTCTTTGCACCGCGCGGGAAAGCGCGTGTCTTCCGAGGCAAAGCCCCAGCCGGGGTGAATGCCCACCACGCCCCGCTGCCGGGCTTTGGCAATGATATTGTCAATATCAAGATAGGCGCGTGGATCCGCACCAAGCAGAACCAGTTCCTGGGCGGTGGAGGCCGCAGGGGCTGTTTTATCCACATCGGTCGCTGTCATGGCCGCTACGGCGTCAAATCGCTCGCGAATGGAACGGCAAATCCGCCGGGCCGGAATGCCCCGGTTGGCAACCAGTATTACCTTGCCCTTCAGAAAATCCTGCACTTCCGAGAATGTCTTGTTGCCCATGCCCTTTAACCCTTTACTGCTGCTCTGCCGGTAAGCAGAAGACTCCCGCTGAAAAATTCCTCAAACCGCCCGTTGTGGTTAAGACAAAGGCCGCCTGCCGGGCCAAGGCCCGCCAGCCAACCGCGCACAATACGTCCATCGTCACGCAGTTCCACATTTTTTCCACGCCAGAGCAAAATATCATCCGCGTGGTTTTTCCACTGCCCGGAAAAAGAGTGGCAGTGAATATATGCCGAATACATGCGCTTTACAAGCTGTTGCCATATGGCTTCAGCTGTAGAAATATACCCCCCCCCTGCTCCCCCCGGGGAGCTTTTCAGGCAGGTGGCCTCCATAGCTGCACCGGTCCGCAGGGCCGCTGCGGGAGGCGCAAAGGTCACGTTTATGCCCATGCCCGCCAGCAGCACGCCCCCACGCTCTTCAAGCAAAATGCCGGCCAGTTTGCGGGGCTGCCCGTCCTTGCCTTCC
>NZ_JBAIYR010000112.1:0-6136 GCF_036763145.1 Desulfovibrio sp. 1188_IL3213
TTTATATATCTGCCCACCGGCTTCGGACTGCCGGTCAAGCACCAGCGTAAGCAGGCCCCTGCGCGCCGTTTCGATGGCGGCAGCCATGCCGGCCGGTCCGGCCCCCACGATAATGACATCCCACACGCTACGCATGGTCCGCCTCCCTGGCGAAGTCCGGTGCGCCGTTCTGGCGGTTCACCCGCATGCCTTCGGCCACGGTAATGAGACATGCCTGCTGGTCCGGCACGCCATTGATGGTCATAAGGCATTCAAAGCACACACCCATCTGGCAGTAGGGGCCGCGTTTGTTCCCCTCATGGTCTGTGCGCGTCCAGCCGTGTGACGGGCCGAGCACCGCGGCGGCCACACTGATGCCGCTTTGCACCTCAAGGGCCTGTCCTTCAAAATAAATGGTTACCTGCTTTCCCGCAGGAGGGGTCACTTTGACAAACATGCTCGTTCTCCTCAGGCAGAAGCCGTTTCTGGAGTATGGGCCGCTGGATTAAGCCCGAACCTGTCAAGGCTCATGCGGCTTATGTCCATAAAAGGAGACTGCCCGCGTACCATTTCCGCAATGAGCTTGCCGGTGATAAGGGAAAGCCCGATGCCATTGCCCTCGTGGCCCGAAGCCATGAAAAGTCCCCTGATGTGGGTGGGCGAGATGATGGGTTTGGCATCCGGAGTGCAGGGACGAAGGCCCGCATAGCAGCGGATAAGCCGGGTTTGGCCCAGAGCGGGATAAAAATGGCGGGCGCGTTGGGCTATGGCGCGCATGACGGCGGGGTTGGGGCGAATGTCCATGCCCACATAGCGGCGGCTGCTGCCGAGCAGGACGGTTCCGGCATGGGAAGGCTCAAGCACAAAAGCCACGCCGAACTGCTCCATTTCAGGAGTGACGTTGCCCCGTGTTTTTCCGTCCTTGGTCAGCAGGTAGCCATATTCGGCATAGTTTTTTCCCACCAGGTTGCGCACACGTTCCGTGACCAGCACATGCCCCTGCCTGGGGCGGATGGGAACGGCGATGCCCGCCATGTGGGCAAGCTCCGGCGTCCATACGCCCGCCGCAAGGACAACATTGGCCGCATGTATGCACCCCTTGTCCGTTTCCACAGCGGTGATGCGGCCTTTTTCCACATGCAGCCCGGTGACGCGGGTTCCGGTCATGAGTGTCGCGCCATTGGCCCTGGCGTGCATGGCAAGGCCCTGACAAAGGCGCATGGGGTTAAGCTTGCAGTCGCCATTGAAATTCAGGCAGGCAAGGATGCTGTCGCCGATATTGGGTTCGTGGTGGCGAAGTTCGTCCCTGTCCCACAGGGTCACGTCAATGCCTTCTTTTTTCTTGCCTTCGTAGTTGGCGCGCACCGCTTCAAGGTCGCGCTCGTCATCAACCAGCAGACCAAGGCCTTCGGGGCAGAATTCGAAGTCCACAGGCAGGAATTTGGCGGCATCGTGAAACATGTCCTGCCCGCATTTGCAGAACCGGCTGTAGGCGCCCGGCGGCGTGTCATAGGTGACCACATGGCCATCGCAGCGGCGGCTGGAACCCCAGGCGAACTCGCCGCGCTCAACAAGGGCGACATCCACCCCGTCCATGGCGAGATAGCAGGCCACGGCCGTACCGACGGCTCCCCCGCCAATGACAACGGCACTGGCCGCATGTTTGCTGCTCATGGCAGTTTCCCCTGTTCCTGATTGCATGAAAACATGTGCGGGAGACGGCCCGTGGCCGCCTCCCGGCATATGACGTCAGTTAAAATCCGTCTGCGCGAGCACCTTTTCAAGCTCAAGACGCACGCCTTCCGAAATGGGTTGGCGGGGCCGGCGCAGCCTGCCGCTGCCGAAACCCTTGAGCGCCAGGGCGTGCTTGACCACCTGCCAGAGTTCCCCGGTATCTTCCAGCAGGCGCAGCAGGGGCAGCATCCGGCGGTACACCTGGCGGGCTTCGTCAAGCTGGCCTTTATTGACGATGAGGTCGTACAGCCTGACGCACATGGCAGGAGCGATGTTTGCCAGAACGCACACCCATGCCTTGGCCCCCATAACGAAGCTTTCATAGGCCAGGCTTTCGCAGCCGCAGAAAACCACCAGACGGTCGCCCACCTCGTCTACAGATCGGGTCAGGCGCATGATGTCGCCGCTGGATTCCTTGAGAAAGCCCATATTGGGCAGTTGGGCGCACTTGACCAGCGTTTCGGGGGACACGGCCACGCCGCAACTGCCGGGATTGTTGTACACCATGACCGGCAGGGGGCTTTTGGCGGAAATATATTTATAAAATTCATATATTTCATGCTGGCTCGGGTGTACGCCGGGAGGGGGAAGGATCATGACGCCCGCCGCGCCTATGGAACCGGCATGTTCCGACAGTTCAACGGAAACGTCCACATTGGGCGAAATGGCCCCCACGATCACCGGGACCTTGCCGCCCACCTCTTTCATGACAAATTCGGCAACCTGCCTGCGCTCCTGTGTGGAAAGGGCAGGCCATTCGCCGGTGGCCCCCACGGGCATGATACCGTGAACGCCGGACTGGAGCAGCCATTGTACATGCTTGGATATGGACTTGTAGTCAATGCTGCCGTCATCATTGAAGTGGGTAACCGTAACTGCGAAAATACCGTGGATATTGTTCATGAAGCCTCCGTCAAAATGTTTCGCATTGTTTCCGGCAAATACTCTGCCGACAATATATTTTTGTTTCTGGTCAACATCGTGATTTCTGGTTTGCCTTGTCACCTCGCAAGGAGGTGACAAGGCCGTCCTCTTCTGCCCTTGGAACAGGGCCTGGCGCAGCAGGATGCCCTGCCTATTTCTTGCCGCCGATTATGGGGATGATGAGCACTGCGGAGAGCAGCGAGGCCGCGGTCATGACAATGAAAAATCCGTTCCAGCTGGCGGATTCTATGATCATTGCCAGGGGCAGCCCGGTGAGAGCCGCGCCCATGTAGCCGAAAAGCCCCACAAAGCCGGTGGCTGTGCCCGCGTATTCCTTGTGGCAGACTTCGGCGGCAGCCATGCCCGTAAGCATCTGGGGACCGAAGATAAAAAAGCCTATGAGAAAGAAAACCGTTCCCAGCGCCAGTTTTGAGGTCAGAGGCAACAGCCAGAGCGCGCCCACCGAAAACATGATGCCCAGCATGAAGATGATGTTCATAGGTATGCGGTTACCTTTGAAAATCTTGTCCGATCCCCAGCCAGCGGCGATGGTTCCGATGAAGCCTCCTATCTCGAGCATGGTGATGGCGCTGTTTGCCACGAGCAGGTCAACCCCATGCTCTTTCACCAGATACATGTTGGCCCAGTCATTGACGCCTATGCGCACCACGTAAACGAGCACGTACGAGACTGCCAGCAGCCAGATGAATTTGTTGGTGAACACATAACGGCGCAAGACCTGCCATGTCGTGAGCGAACTTTCGCTCTTTTTTACCTGCTCCAGTTCCAGTTCGTCCTTGCGCCATTCTCCCACTTTGGGCAGGCCCATTGATTCCGGCCGGTCGCGCAGGATGACGCAAAGAACAGCACCCATGACTATGCCCACAATGCCCGGCACAATCATGCCGTAGCGCCAGCCGTAGTGGACGGCCAGCCAGCCTGCCAGCAGGGGAATAATGGCCCCGCCCACATTGTGCGAGGTATTGCATACGGCCCACCAGAAGCCGCGTTCGTTGCGCGAGTACCATGTGGTGAGAATCTTGGTGCAGGGGGGCCAGCCCCACCCCTGAAAAAAGGCGTTGAGGCCCCACAGCAGGGCCAGAGCAGGCAGGGAAGAGCTCATGCCGAAGGCGATGTTGATGATGCCCGTGATAATAAGGCCGACGCCCATGAAATAGCGCGGATTGGACTTGTCGCTGATTATGCCGCCCAGAAAACGGGAAGAGCCGTAGACGACATAAAAGATCGTGCTCAGAATGCCCACGTCGGAGAGCTGCCAGTCAAGGTCTTTGAGCATGGCAGGCATGATGGACTTGTAGCTGTTGCGCGTAAAATAAAATACGGCGTAGCCAAGCCAGATTGACGTCATGAGGTGGAGTCGCCAATACTTGTAGTCTTTGTTGATCTCTTCGGTACTTTTGGTGACAGGGCGCGGAGGTGATGCTTTGAAAAAATCTAACATGGCATACGCTCGTGGTGTAACAGGTGAGCCGTTGACTAGCGGGTTTTTTCTATTTCACGCAACACCTGTTCGTGCAGTCTCTTGTCGCCGCTGGCGAGCACCTGCATCCCCGAATGCATGGTCAGCGGCTTGCCGTCCCAGTCGGACATGACGCCGCCCGCGCCTTCCACAATGGGTACAAGGGCGCAGTAGTCCACCTCACGCATGATGCCGCTGTCAAAGCACAGGTCTATCTTGCCTGCGGCAAGGCTCATGTAGCCGTAACAGGCCCCGCCGTAGACGCGCCATTTGGTCGCTGCCGTCAGGCGGTTGTAGGCGGCTTTGTCTGCGTCGAAAACGAACTCCGTATTGCTTGAGGCTGCCAGGGCGGCAGCCAGGTCAGGCTGCGGGCGCGTGTGGATGGGCAGGCCGTTGACTGTGGACTGGCGTCCCTGCACCCCCACCCAACGTTCAGCCATAACCGGCATTTCCACCACGCCGAGCACCGGAACGCCGTTGCGGCAAAGGGCTATGAGCGTGCCGTAAAACGGATAGCCCGCGATGAACTGCCGGGTTCCGTCGATGGGGTCGATAACCCAGACAAACTCGGCCGTGGCCGCATCGGCTCCATATTCTTCGCCAAGCATGCCGTGGTCGGGAAAAGCTCCGGAAACAAGCGTGCGTATTTCGCGTTCCACACGCTCATCTGTTTCCGTAACGGGGCTGGCGTCACTCTTGGTTTTGAATCCGTAAGCCCCGCACAAATATTTTTGCCTGTGTTCCGTCAGTATGCGACGTGAAATATCTGCGGCACGCATAGCTACGTCCAGAAAAGCGTCATACTTGTGCATCAGTTTCTCCGATGTTGGCGATTGAAAACAGAGCATACCCTCAATGGATGTTGTGCGGCTTCTTCCTGCGCAGCATTTGCTGTTCTTGCAGGAAGAGATATGGTCGGCACATGCCCGGTTGCGATACCACCGTGGGCGCGGTTTTGAAAAAGACCGCCCTTGTGCCTGATGCAACATCATTTCAAAATATTCTGGCAAAAGAGGACTGCAAAAATGCTGCCAGAGTATTTGTATTATAAAATTGGCGCAAATGGCTGCAGAAAAGCTGGTGTTGCACAAAAAAATCACGATTGGTAAAATATGTAGCAACTGTAGCGTTACGCTACAGTTGTGTGTCTTTTTGATACAGGCAGAGAAGGAGTACGGCATGAAGTGTCTTTCGTCCGGCGTTTCACCACAAAATCCTGTGTATCAGCAAACCATTCATGATGCCTGGAAAGATTTTATTGATGGCGGTGAGATTCGCGGGCGCATCCCCGAGCATATTCTGGACGGATGGCTGCTCAGCCGTAAGGCGCGCATTGATCCCCTGCGTGTTCTTGAAGTGCCGGTGCTGGAGCGTCAGCCATTCAGGGACCTGTGCGACCGCTCCGCCGCGCTGCTGACGGCTGCGGCCCCGGTTCTGGACATGCTGGACGCGTGCATCAACGGTACAGGGCATATGGCCATACTTACCGCTTCATCCGGGCATATTCTTGCCACAGTGGGTGACAAGGACCTGCTGGACGTGGCGCGCGCGCAATACAATATGCCCGGCGCGGACAGGAATATCGACAAGGTCGGCGCATCGGCCATCGGCATGGCCTTGCGCCGCTGCAGCCCGGTGCAGATTTACGGATATGAGCATTACAGCGCGGCGCTTCACTCGTGGCGTTGCGCTTCGGCCCCCATTCTTGCCGACGCTTCAGGCGTGCTGGCGGTCTTGACCATTTCCGGCAATATAGCCAGTCCTGAAATACAGGCCCTGGCGCTGGTAACCACATTCGCCAACTATATCGGCATGCGGGTGCGCCAGCAGAATATTGAAGTCAGCGGGCAGCGGCTTGAGGCCCTGTTGCGCAACGCGCACGAATCGTTGAGTTATCCGTTGCTGGTATTGAACGGCAACGGGGGCATTACCCATGCCAATACGCACGCTGCCAGGCTTTTTACCTGCGCCGGGCCAGGCCTGCCGGGCAGAGACGCCGCCTCGCTGGTGAGCAGCGAC
>NZ_JBAIYR010000113.1:0-6134 GCF_036763145.1 Desulfovibrio sp. 1188_IL3213
CATGACGGGGCGGGCGCCGATGGGCATGGCGATGCGGCAAAGCCGCGCCGCAAACGCCGCCGCAAGACGCAGAAAAACGAAAATCAATAGTTACAAGCCATTACAAGCTTACGGAGCCTTGAGTGAATACCTTCTTTATCACAACGCCCATCTATTACGTTAATGCCAGACCGCATCTGGGGCATGCCTATACCACCGTGGTAGCCGATGCCATGGCCCGCTACCACAAGCTGATCGGGCAGGATGCGCTCTTTCTGACAGGCACGGATGAGCACGGCGACAAGATTGTGCAGGCAGCGGAAAAGGAAGGCAAATCGCCCAAGGAGTTTGTGGACGGCATCAGCGCCCGTTTTCAGGCATTGTGGCCCCGGCTTGATGTGGCTAACGACCGCTTTGTGCGCACCACGGATCCTGCGCATGTGGCTTCGGTGCAGAGTTTTTTGCAGAAGGTTTATGATGCCGGGGACATTTATTTTGGAGAGTTCGGCGGCCACTACTGCTACGGCTGCGAACGCTTTTACACGGAAAAAGAGCTGGAAAACGGCCTTTGCCCGCAGCATCTGTGCAAGCCGGAATTCATAAGCGAGAAAAACTATTTTTTCCGCATGTCCAACTACCTGCCGTGGCTCAAGGAGCATATTGAGCAGAATCCCACGTTTATCCGGCCGGAGCGCTACCGCACCGAGGTGCTGTCCATGCTGGAATCCGGCGCGCTGGAAGATCTGTGTATCTCCCGGCCCAAATCGCGCCTGACCTGGGGCATCGAGCTTCCTTTTGACAAGGACTATGTGTGCTATGTCTGGTTTGATGCGCTTATCAACTATATCAGCGCTCTTGGCTGGCCGGACGGCGGGGATTTCGAGCGTTACTGGCCCGGCGAGCACCTGGTTGCCAAAGATATTCTCAAGCCGCACGCCGTGTTCTGGCCCACCATGCTCAAATCGGCGGGCCTGCCCCAGTACAGGCATCTCAACGTGCATGGCTACTGGCTTGTGCGCGACACCAAGATGTCAAAGTCATTGGGCAACGTGATTGAACCGGAAGAAATGGCGCAGCGTTTTGGGGCTGATGCCTTCCGGTATTTTCTGCTGCGTGAAATGCATTTCGGGTCTGACGCCAGCTTTAGCGACGAAGCGCTTGTGGGCCGCATAAACGCAGACCTTGCCAATGATCTGGGCAATCTTTTCAGCCGCGTTCTTTCAATGACTGCCAAGTATTTCGGCAGCCGCGTTCCTGCTCCCAAGCAGTTTGACGAGGCGGACAAGGCCATTGAGGATCTGTGCGCCACGGCCATGCGCAATTTCAGCCAGCTTTTCGGCAATGTGCAGTTTGCTCAGGGGATTGAGTCCCTGTGGGAACTGGTGCGCGCCCTCAATAAATACGTGGACAGCCAGGCTCCCTGGGCCCTGCACAAGCAGGGCAATATGGAACGCCTTGCCACAGTCATGTATGTGTTGCTGGCCGCCATGCGCAAAACGGCTCTGTGCCTGTGGCCGGTCATGCCTGTGGCCTGCGGCAAGATGCTGGAGCAGCTTGGGCAGCCTGTGCGGGAAAACACGCCGCCTGTGCCTTCTTTGGAAGACGAGATGGACAGTCTGGACGGGCTTGTGCCGGGTACGGCTGTTGCGGATGCCTCAAACCTGTTCCCGCGCATTGAGGTGAAAAAAGACCCGACCGCGGCTGAAAAAACCAAGGCCGCAAAGGCGCAGGCCAAGGCGGAAAATAAGGCGGCCAGGCAGCAAAAAGCCGACGCCGGTAAACCGGTGGAACCGTGCTCTTCCTGCGAAGGCGAGGCGGTTTCGGGCAAGCCCAATATCGAATTTGATCATTTCAAGACATTGGACATGCGTGTGGGAACAGTGCTGGTGGCCGAAAAGCACCCCAATGCAGACCGTATCCTGCGGCTGGAAATAGATTTTGGCGAAGGGCAGCCGCGCCAGATACTTTCCGGCCTTGCAGAGCACTACACGCCCGAGGTCATGGTCGGAAAGCGCGTTTGCGCAGTGCTTAATCTTGAGCCGCGCAAGATTCGCGGCCTCATGTCGCACGGCATGGTGCTCACGGCCGGGGACGGAAGTTCCCTGACCCTGCTTGCCCTTGACGGCAATGTGCCGGACGGCAGCGAAATCGCATAGCAAGCCCTGGCGCGGTTTCAAAGTGAAACCGCGCTGACGGCCGCATGGGCAGGCACCCGCCGCCAAAGCGTAAACACGGCTGCATCCGCTGCCGAAGGGCTTACGGATGAAGATGGCAGCGCTGTTTATTTGCGCTGCCGGGCGCAGGAGAGAGCGTTTTGAAAACATTGCGGATGTACTCCGCAACGTCAAAACTCTCTAGTTTTGCGGCGTTGGTGCTTTTTGCTCCTGCCACAAGGCTCTCTGCGAGGCCGCGTCATTGCGCGGGCTGCGGGCTGCCCGGACTGATCCTGCCGGTTTTGCCGAAAGGCGTTTGGCCGAAGAAGTACAGATGCTACTCTGTCTTGACGGTATCGCTTTTTCGGAAAAGGCGTTCCAGAGACATGGCGTCCAGCGGAGTGAGGTTAAAGCGCATGCCTGCCTCATCCAGCAACAGGGCCAGGCTCTTGCGGGGGTCCCGCGCGCGCTCTTCCGCCAGATAGGCAGCGGCTTTTCGCACCAATTCACTCTGCGGCATTATGGTACTCATGGCGTACGTCCTTTTTTTCACTCATAGCCTGCAGGGCATTTTTTGGCAACGGCAGAACGCCGTGTGCCTGTATTCCGGCCGGCAGAACGACCGGCCAAACAGCAACTCGCCGCATGGCACCCATATACGAGGCCAGTTATGGACAATTTGCTCACAGCGTTGATATTGAGCATTGTGGAAGGATTGACAGAGTTTTTACCGGTCTCGTCGTCCGGCCATCTTATTCTGGTCGGAGACCTGCTCGGCTTTGTGGGAGAAAAAGCCGCCACCTTTGATGTGGTTATCCAGCTTGGGGCCATCATGGCCGTGGTGGTTCTTTACTGGAAGCGCTTCTGGGGGCTTGTAAGGCCACAGCCCTATGTCCGTTTCGCCGGCACGCGCGGTATCGTGCTGCTTATGCTCACTTCGTTGCCCGCCTGCATTCTGGGTCTGCTGCTGCACTCCTACATCAAGGAGTACCTGTTCCGCCCGTCCACTGTGCTCATTGCCCTTGTTGTGGGTGCCATCTGCATGATTTTTGTGGAAAAACGCAAATTCAAAACCACCTGCGTCAGCCTTGACGACATGACCCCCCGTTTGGCCCTGGGCATTGGCTGTTTTCAGTGTCTGGCCCTCTGGCCGGGATTTTCGCGTTCGGCGGCCACCATTATGGGCGGCATGCTGCTTGGGGCCAGAAGGCCGCTGGCAGCGGAATATTCCTTTATCGCAGCTGTGCCGATCATGGTCGCCGCCACGGGCTATGATCTGCTGAAAAACCTGAGCATGTTCACCACTGCGGATATTCCCTTTTTTCTTGTGGGCATGGCTGGTTCTTTTGTATCGGCCCTTCTGGCGGTGAAGGTCTTTGTGGCTCTGGTGGGGCGTATGACTCTTGTGCCTTTTGCCTGCTACCGCCTGCTGATCGCGCCTTTTGTATATTATTTCATGGTGAACTAGTTGCCGTTGCGACCATCGCGGAAATGTCGTTTTCTGTGCGTGAGCGGAAATATTTTGCGCAAGCGCAGGACGTACCGCGATATTGGTTGCCGCAAGAGAGGAACTTGTTGCGGAAAGTTTTTTCAAAATTGTTTCGTGCTTTCTGAAAAAACAGCATTTTGCGACCTTCGAGCGCAGCGCAAAGATAAAAATGTAGAAAAAACGAACAGGCACGGATAATTGGAAAAATTTTGCTTGCCAATCATGGCTAAATCTTATATTTAGATCGTCGCGCTGCCTGAGGGCGAGCGTACGGCAAGGTAGCTCAGTTGGTTAGAGCATGCGGTTCATACCCGCAGTGTCGGGGGTTCAAATCCCTCCCTTGCTACCATATAAATACAGGCACTTAGAATAATTGGAAGTGCCAGAGATATAAGGCGCTTATGCTTGAATGTTGTACACAAAGAATAAGCGGGCGCGCAAGTTGGCACTGATTCGTGCGCAAGTTGGCACAAGAGGCCACGTAAAAAAGCGGGGTAAAAACCCCGCTTTTGTGTCATTTTTGACATTCTGTTTCTGGCTTGGGATAAGGCAAAACAGGAAGCCTCAAACGCCGTTGCCAATCCGTTTTGAGGAACCTCACATATCGGTTGGTGCGATCGCGACAAGTTCATTTTCTGCAAAAACAGATGGTTCTCACCAAAAAATAAAAGAATCTCTTGAGAATGCTATTTTTGAGATGGAATATACAGAACAACATTAATATTTTACAATACAATTATACAATTAATAATACACATGCCATTAGCTACAGAGTTAAGGGGGGACTGCGCTCCCCCCTTAACTCTAAAAGGTCATCAAATCCCTATGCGATTGTCAAAGACCTAATCAGGCGGTCGCAATGTCAAAAAATCCCGTCATCCCTTGACCCAAATACGGCCTCATGTCTGGGCATGCGCCCTGGATTTGCACAACGATCTTCCGCGCGGCGGATCTATCTATATAGTCGCTGCAGCCATCAATCCGTATCCAGCGCCTATTGCGGTAGCAGCGCGTGGCCAGCGTCAGACCGCCTGTATCTGCAGTCAGCCCACGGCATGGGCCTGGCAAGTAGGTGCGTGAGCGCAGCAGCGCAGCCAGCCCATGATCGTTAACGGCCTGGCCAATATGATTACCCATGTCCGTCATGGCCGAAAACAGATCCAGCCCCCAGGGCCACAACTGACTCTGCGTGAACAAACAATCCTCAGCTATAATCCGTGCGCCCCGGTGCGCCCATGCGCCAAAGGCCCGCACATCAAACGCCTGCCCAAAATCATGCACCCAACAGCGGCGCATTGTGACTGTAGTGCCATCCTGAGCCTCCGGGCAACGGCGGCCTGAGCCGATGATAACGCAATCCTCCAGCTCCCATCGAGCATAGCGCACATCGTTGCCGGGGTGATCGCCGTTGCCAGCCAGGATAGCCTTGATACCGCCCAATATAACGACACCAGATAGCCGGACATCTGCCCCGTCAACACCGCTCAAGACCTCGTCCTGATCAACCTTGGGGCAAAGCCGAAAATCGTACACTCGTTGACGGATCTCAGTAGGCTGATGTGGACCGTACACCGTCAGGCCATCCTCGCCTGGCTTTGCAGGGCCAGTGCAGACGCCGCCGGTGATTCGATTAATGATGCTCATGGCCCCTACACCGCGTAACTAACCACTATGGCCTGCACGGCTTCGGCGGAATCGGCGTCGCTCACAGCGGTCAGCAAGGCGTCACGCCGGGCCTCGTGAATAGCTAACAAATCAGCATAACCTTCGGGGTCATCCGTGCGCCAGTCATAGAGAGCGGTGGCCACCTCATATGCAGCGGGGGGGATTGTGGCGCTCGGCATTGCGAGGCTTGCGGCCATTGCTGCCGTAAAACCTACCGTTATTTCAGTGCGCTTGGCGTTTTGCGCCTCGGTCAGCGTTGGCGGGGCTGGCGTATCGCTCCAACCATCCGGCAGAGGCCCATATCCTTTAATTTCGTGCGGCTGGCCATTTACATAGCCGCTTTTCCCCTTGTGATCTTCGACCTGTTCCCATTTTTCCCCCGTCCAGCGCGGCACCATGCCCTCAACGACTGTGGGGGCTGTGTACGTGGCGTTATTGGGCAGTAAACCGTAGTCTTCGACTTCTCCGGCAAAATAGCCGTCTGCAGTATATTGATAGCATTTAGTCATTATTAGACTCCTTTGCAGAATACAGGCGCATTAGTTCAAGCTGATCCAACTCTTGCCCTGACTCTAGATGCTTATAGATAATTCCGTTTATTCCGAACCCAGAAAACCGAAATCCATCGGTTTCTGCACCAACAAAATTACAGCATGTATCCAGACGGCCTGTTATTTCTCTCATGCGACACATAGGGTTTTTCCTTTTTATAACTCGCTCCCGGCGTGGGAGGCGTGCGTGGTGATGCTATTCGCGAAATATACGGCGACATATCCGGCGCTATTACGCATTTAGCGCGCAATACGACTGGCACCGCTGTCTTTAATGTTACAGACGGTCTGCCGCAG
>NZ_JBAIYR010000114.1:0-6023 GCF_036763145.1 Desulfovibrio sp. 1188_IL3213
GGCCTCGAATACCCGCCCCACGGCCATGGTCAGGGGCCGCACCGAGCGGTTAAAAAAGGCCTGCCCGGCGAAGTACATGGCGCTGCCCGGCGTGGTGTCGGCCTGCAGGGCGGAGAAGCTGGAATAGTAGCGCACCCGGTTGTTGTTGGGCGGCGCGTCGAAGTCCGGGGTCAGAAACACCATGAGCGTCATGTCAGTGGCAATCTCGGTCAGGGGCCGGGATATTGTCACTTCGACGTCAAGGTCGCGCGGCAGCGGATTTTTAGGGCATACAACGGGTATCTGGCTCATTATTGTTCTCCTTTGAGGCAGGAGCAGTCATCGGGGACTTCCCTGTCTGCTTTGGAATATTCAAAGTCTTCAATTTCCCCGGCGTACTTGATGCCACACTGCGAGATGTCGAACCATTCCGCCGGGTAGTCCGCGCCGAAACAGGCGTAGAACGAAAGATTGAAGAAGCATCGGGCTTGTATCCGCCCTCGAAAAGCCGTGCTGAGGTCTTGTACGGCATCAGTGCCGCCATAACCGAGAACCTTCCAGAGGTCGAAAGAACGATCATCAGACTGCAAGGCTAGCACCGTCCGCACGGCGCTTTCAAAAGCCTTCGGTCCCCAGAAGGAAATTTGCACAGTGCACCAGCTTTCGTGGCGCAAGTGTTGGGTAATTGGCCTCGCCTTGTCCGGGTCCGGCCCGGTCGGCGCGGTGTAGTCGCCGACATTTTGCGGCAACAGCTCAAAGTCTTTCCACCACAGAGAGCAGTACAGGCCCTCGGACGGGCGCGGCCCCCCGGAGGTCTCCCAGATGACGCGGCCGGAGCCGAGCCCGGTGAGGCCCTCCAGAACGGAGACCAGCAGTTTTTTGACGTCCTCGGGTGTCAGAATCATCGGAAATACCGTACCGCTTCGTAGAGGTTGAAGTTGGTGTTGCCGAGCATGAAGCCGGTGCCTACGACCCGAAAACGGTAGCCATGATACTCAACGTAGCTTTGCCGCTGCTCCTGGCCTGCGTTGTCTATGTCCGTGAAGTACAGCGTTTCTTTGGTATGCAAGCTTATGCCTGCCGCCGAAGAATCGCCCTCCTTATACAGTTCCAGTCGTGCCGGAGACATGGCCAGCACGATGGCGGGAAGGGATTGCGGCCTTGGCACAGGATCGGTCTCGGTCCATTCGCCGTCCACATAGCTGCCGGTGGTATCGAGCACCGTGACGGGCAACGGGGTGCCGAAGGTCTGGAGCACCGAATCAAAATTCATAGGCAAAGTGCTCATGTTGTCCTCGCTCTGACGTCGCTGGTGACATAATTCCCTAAATCTCCTGTATCAGTCAGAGGAGATTTTCCTTCACCTTTCCGAGCAATCGTTTCTGGCGAGTTTTCTACCCAGTCTCCGTCTACAATCGCTTTCTGTACTTCGGCTTGCCCCATCGCCGCCGCAGCTTTCAATACAGTTTTCAGTTCTATTTCTCCCGCGTTGATGCGCTTGACGGCATCTTTCATCATCTGCTTGAATTTGGGCTGCATGTGCGTGGACGCCAAATCCATGAAGGCGCGGCGAGGAATGTTCTCTGTCCCATAGTTGTTCCAAATGGCCACCTGGAGGATGCTCGCCCCATTTTCGTAATGGGGACTACCAACCCCTTCTTTGCCCCTCGGATACCCAACTACAGCTTCAAGTGGTTCTTGCTTGTAGCGCAGCTTAAGCTTCTCAAGCCAACCGGGGCTTCTCTGTGTGGTTTTAGCAGAAAACATGGTTATCGCTCCAAAGTTGCACTGGTATCCGGCGAGTAGACGATACCGCCAGCCGGAATCACCGTGTAGAGCAGGTTCAGATACTTCATACCGTAGGTCGTGCGCCCGAAGTCCGCGAGAATGGGGTCGTCGCCCGTGAGCATGGCCGAGGTCGTCGTGCCGATGGACACGGAGCTCGTGCTCGCCGCCTGGTTATTCACCGTGCCCACGTCGTAGGGGCTGCGCATGCCGAGTTCCGCGCATTTTCCGGCGATGTTGTATTCAAGCGCCAAATAGTGAGCGCACCAGAGTCCCTGCGCCATCTCGTACCACTTGCCCCAGGCGCCGGGATTCAGCATGAGCACGGATTGCCGGAGCTGCCGGTTTACCGCTGCGGGCGGCACATCGGCAAACTCCGGGTAATCCGCTATGAACGTGTCATAGATGTAGGCCATGGCCTTATGTCCTTACGCCTTCGCAGCTGCCGTGGTAGCGGCCCTGGTGCCCCTCGCCCTGGTCGCGGGCGGTTCCGGGGTCTTGACCTCGGAGCCTTCAGCTATCGGCCCACCGCTCTGATGCTCAACAACAGTTGGAGCGCTGGCCAGCTTCCCGGTGGCGGTTCCGACCGGAGTTTGCAGACCATCGACGGGCGCGGCCGTCTTCAGGTCGGCGGGCGGTTCCGGGGTCTTGACCTCGGTGCCTTCTTCGCCGTCGCGGATTTCGCTCAAGCGGAAGATGTCGTTGTCCACAAAGCGCTGAAAGGTGCGGCTTTTGAACATGGCCCGGATTTCGTCCTCTTTCGCAGATGGTACGGTCCAGATTTCCCGAGGCTCAAGAAACTTGATGCCGTCTTTCAGGGTAATGCCGCGTTGGGTATTGGTGCAGTTGGTCAAAATCATGTTTGTGCCCTCCTTAAATGCCGTCGGCGTACATCATGGAACCCTGCTGGCGCACATGGAACGAGCCGATTTTCATTTCCGCGTACAGTTCAGCGGCCAAGGGGGCCGGGATGGGCTGCGAGAGCAGATACGGCAAAGGGAACGGCATGCACTGATTTTCCCGGCGGCGATCCATAGCCACCAGGCGGTCTGTATCACCCGCGCCCGCGCCCGCGAGATAGCGGGAAGGACGGATGTCCAGTTCTTTGCCTGTGAGCTGCGTCATGATGTTGTTCTTTTTGAGATATTCCATCGCAGTCATGGCCGTTCCGGTGTTGCCGATGACGATGGGGGTCTCGTTGAGCAGGGTGTACTGCGTGAGGGGGATGAACACCGTGAGCGGCTTCATGATGGTGCGGCTGTTCACCCACATGGCGTTGAGCACCGCGTTGACGTCGCGCACCATCTCGATGCCGGTCTTGGTGCTCCATTCGGTATCCCCGCCCGCGCCCGCGCCCACCATGACGGAAGTCACGCCCGGGTAGTTAATCCAAGGCTGAAAGCCGATGGATTTGTTCCCGAAGATGACCGAGGTTTCGGTGAGGTTGTCCGCCGCCTTGCGCATGGCTTCGCCCAGAAGGTCACGCAGGGCCGTGTACGACACGGCCCCGTCCAGTTCAAAGCGGCGGCGCTGGGCTGCAAGCGCGTGATAGACCGTGCAGTAGTCACGCACGAGGTCACGCACAAGAAAGTCGCGGTTTGCCAGCAGCCAACGTCCTTTCACGCCTCGTCCTCCTTGAGAAGCGCCCGGGCCACTGCCAGATCATAAAGCCTGAGAGGGTCGGCCTCGGGGTTGCGTTCCTGCTGGTACATCTGGGCGGCGTCCTGCACGACACTCATGCTGAGCCAGGGGTGGCGGTCCCATACTTCGGGCAGGTCGGAGCGCCAGAGGCGGAACTCCACTTCGCCGTGCTCGCCGCGCCGCACATAGACGCGGGAAAGGCTGTTGCCCGCCTGGGGATGGTAGTACAAACCGAGTTCGTCTTTCATGATGGGAAGGTTCCTTGAAAATGGCGCCGGAGTGACGGCGGCTGTTCTGTAAGATGTTGCGCAGTGTACGCTGAAAAGAGAGGATTTGCCAAGGGCGGAGGCGCCGCATATGTGAAAAAAGGTACATGTTGCGAAAAAAAGTTGCACAAATGGCAAAAAAATTGGTATTAACAGGCCATATACAGACGGGACACACCGGGGCGATGCTTGCGCCTCAGGGCGCAAGGGCTTGCGCTCCGGGCTTTGCGCCCGCAATTTGCGCATATAATCCCGCCCAGGTTGTCATTGGCGCAAAATTGCGCTATGTAGTGAGTTGACCGCGTTGCGGCCTAGAGGGGCCGAGGTTTTGACTCGCCCGTCTTACGCGATCCCTTGGGGCGTCCCGTATTTCACGGGGCGGGCGCGTTGCGGCGGGAGGCAATGCCCGTCGGCAGGAAACTTTTTTTGTTTCCACCCGTGCCCGGTGCGGAGTGCGCTCAGGCGCCAGCCCCGGATCGCCGCACTTGACCGGTACATCACGCGCTGCGTGATACAAACAAACCATGTGGAGGTATGGCAATGGCGAAACATGCAACCCCCCTGTTGGACCAGCTGGAAAGCGGCCCCTGGCCGAGCTTTGTGTCCGACATCAAGCAGGAAGCGGCCTATCGGGCCGCGAATCCCAAGGGTCTTGACTATCAGATCCCCGTGGACTGCCCTGAAGACCTGCTGGGTGTGCTTGAGCTTTCCTACAATGAGAAGGAAACCCACTGGAAGCACGGCGGCATCGTGGGCGTGTTCGGTTACGGCGGCGGCGTTATCGGCCGTTACTGCGACCAGCCCGAAATGTTCCCCGGCGTGGCCCACTTTCACACCATGCGTGTGGCCCAACCCGCTGCCAAGTACTATCACAGCAAATTCCTGCGTGACCTGTGCGACATATGGGATCTGCGCGGCTCCGGCCTGACCAACATGCACGGCTCCACCGGCGACATCGTGCTGCTCGGCACCCAGACCGCCCAGCTGGAAGAAATCTTCCACGAACTGACCCACAAAATGAACGTGGACCTTGGCGGCTCCGGTTCCAACCTGCGTACGCCTGAAGCCTGTCTCGGTCAGTCCCGCTGCGAATATGCCTGCTATAACACGCAGGACATGTGCTACCAGCTGACCATGGACTATCAGGACGAACTGCACCGCCCCGCGTTCCCCTACAAGTTCAAATTCAAGTTCGACGGCTGCCCCAACGGCTGCGTGTGCGCCATGGCGCGCTCTGACTTTGCCGTTGTCGGTACCTGGAAGGACGACATCAAAATCGACCAGGAAGCCGTGAAGGCTTACGTGGCCGGTGAATTTGCTCCCAACGCCGGCGCTCACTCCGGCCGCGACTGGGGCAAGTTTGACCTGCAGAAAGAAGTGGTGGACCGCTGCCCCTCCCAGTGCATGAAGTGGGACGGTTCCAAACTTTCCATCAAAACCGCTGATTGCGTGCGCTGCATGCATTGCATCAACACCATGCCCCGCGCCCTGCGCATCGGCGACGAGCGCGGCGCGAGCATCCTCGTAGGCGCCAAGGCTCCCGTGGTTGACGGCGCCCAGATGGGTTCGCTGCTCGTGCCCTTCGTTTCCTGTGAAGCTCCCTACGATGACGTCAAAGAAGTCATCGAAAAGATCTGGGATTGGTGGATGGAAGAAGGCAAAAACCGCGAACGCGTGGGTGAAACCATGAAGCGTCTGTCCTTCCAGAAACTGCTGGAAGTCACCGACACTCCTGCTGCCGCCTACCACGTCAAGGAACCCCGCTCCAACCCGTACATCTTCTTCAAGGAAGAAGAAGTTACCGGTGGTTGGGACCGTGACCTCGCCGCTTACCGCAAACGCCATCAACGCTAGTCAAAGGGGGAGAAGAACATGGCATTTATTTCTTCCGGGTACAATCCCGCAAAACCGATGGAAGGCCGTATCACTGACATCGGCCCCCACAAGTATGATGAATACTTTCCGCCGATCATCAAGAACAACTTCGGCAAGTGGCTCTATCACGAAATTCTGGAGCCCGGCGTGCTGCTGCACGTGTCCGAAACCGGCGACAAGTGCTACACCGTCCGCGTGGGCGGTACCCGCACCATGTCCATCACGCTGATCCGCGAACTGTGCGACATCGCTGACAAGTACTGTGGCGGCTACCTGCGCTTTACCACCCGTAACAACATTGAGTTCATGGTGGACAGCGAAGAAGGCATGAAGGCCCTGCGCGACGACCTGAACAGCCGCAAGTTTGACGGCGGCTCGTTCAAGTTCCCCGTGGGCGGCACCGGCGCCGGCATCAGCAACATGGTGCACACCCAGGGCTGGGTGCACTGCCATACGCCTGCCACCGACGACTCGGGC
>NZ_JBAIYR010000115.1:0-5972 GCF_036763145.1 Desulfovibrio sp. 1188_IL3213
TTACGGGCCGCAAGTAACAGAAATGCAAATGTCAGATCGCCCGTGCGCCTGTTAGGGCGCGGCTGGTAAGAAAGCCTTACAGGCGCATATGAAGAACCCCCGGCTAGGCCGGGGGGTTCCTTTTTATTGGGTAACGAAGCTCGCGCACTTGGTTGACAAATACAACAGTTTCTTAATACAACTAAACTAGCATAAGGAAACCAACAGCGCCGCTCACTCAGGAGGCGACCATGCCCGACAATTTCTACGACCCCGAAGTCTGCATGGGGTTCATGGCCTACACCACCAACAAACACCTCATTTCCGCCCTGCACCGGCACATGGAGGAACTGGGCCTCGAGCTCACCTCCGAGCAGTGGGGCTTGATGATGCAGTTCTGGAACCGCGGGGATATCGCCCAGGAAGAGATCGCCAAGGTGGCCGGCGTGGACAAGTCGACCGCCAGCAGGGCCTTGCGGCTTATGGAACAAAAGGGACTGATCACCCGGCGCACCGATGCCGTGGACACGCGTCGTAAGATTTTGAGCCTCACGGAACAGGCGGACGGCATCAAGCAGGATTGCCTGAAAGCGGTCCAGGCGACCTTGAACGAGGCGCTGACCGGGATTGACGAAGAGGAGCGCCGCATTTGCCTGAAGGTTCTCGGTCGCATCAAGCACAATCTCCAGGAAACGGCAAAAAGTCACAAATAACGCACCCAACGAGGGGATCAGGAGGCGGAACATGCAGGGAATTCTGGACAAAACAAACCGGCTGATGGAGCTTTTGGGCCACGATGAAGCGCCGTTCGGCGTGTATTACGACGACGTCAAGCCCGAGGGGTACGGCCCGAAACCCGGCGAGCTTTTTACCCGTGAGCGGGAAATTGCAGGGGAGATCGACTGGCACAAGGCCTTCGGCAATTTCTCCTGTATCATCGGCAATATCTGGCTGGCTCGGAAAAAGAAGAAGGCCGCCTGGATAAGCCACGAGGAATGCGGCTGCATGGGCGGCGGGTACTACACCGGGCTGTACCGGCCCTTCCTGGAAACCAACGTGGCCTATGTTTCCACCGGCATGCCGGAAATGGGCATGGAGGGCGAGCACTATTTGCCGAATCCGGAATGCATGCGGGAGTTCATGAGAGAGGTCATGCCGCCCGAAGCACCCGGCAAATACTGTATTTTCAAGCCGCTGGACCAGTTCGGCGGCGGGGACCGGCCGCTGGTGGTCAATTTCTTCGCCCGGCCCGAGGTCATCAACGGACTGTATTCGTTGACCATGTACGCGACCGGCGATTACCACTCGGTGGTGGCGCCGTTCGGCCCCGGATGCTCCTACCTGGTCTCGTGGCCGCTCGTGTACCAGCAGAAAGGCGAAGAGAAGGCCGTGCTCGGCGGACTGGACATTTCCGCGCGCAAATTCATGAAAACCGACGAGCTGACCTATGCCGTGCCGCTCCCGCTCTATGAAAAAATGCTTGATGTCATGGAAGATTCGGCATTGACCCGGCACACCTGGCAAAACGTGCGCAAAAAGGTGGCCAAGAGCATTGCCGCCTGGGACTCCAAAACCCAGGAATAACGGAAGCGAACAGTCAAACGTGAAGAACGGCTGCCCTGGTTCCACCGGGGGCAGCCGTCCATGAATTTACCGGTTCAACGAGCCGGATTATTCGATCACTTCAAAGGTCGCGGTAAAACTCTTGCCCATGGCGCCGAGCTTATCCTTGCCGGAGTCGAGCTTGCCGAGGACGTAGAGGCTGGTTCCGTAGCCCATGCCTTTGTAGAAAATGGCCAGGTTCCCCCACGGGGCGTAGTAGCAGAAGTCGCCTTTCACCTGCTCGGCGTTCTGGCCGCCCGACGTGCCGAGCTTCTTCGGCAGGTAATAAATCTTCTCCGCGCCGGCATAGTCTTCAAGGGTCACGGTCATCGGCAGCATGGCCATGAAATCCCTGGCCTGGGGATTGTCGAACAGTGTGGCTACGGCTTCCTTGCCGTCAAAGGTAATCCTGACTTTTGCCATGGCGGTATCTCCTTGTCTGTCAGCGGCGAGCCCGCTCGCCGGGAAGGCGAGAATCACGGCCAGCGCCGCCAAAATCAGTACTCTCAACATAGTTTTCCTCTCGGGTTTCCGGCCGGAACGTCCGGCCCGTACAACATGATTTTTTATAGGGTGGGGAGGCAAAATCATATAGATACAAAATGCGCTGTTTTTTGCATTATCCTGCCAATGTGTAGGCACGGCTCCGGAGGCGTGGTAGAAAGGTTCCATTCAAAAAGGAGAACCCCATGCCTACCATCACCCTGGAAATGGCGCCCATGAACGTGGAGCAAAAAAGAAAAATCGCCGAGGAATTTACCGAGTCCGCTGCCCGGATAACCGGCATCGACAAGGAATTTTTCTACGTTTTCATCAAGGAAAACAACCTCGAGAACGTCGCCGTCGGCGGCAAGCTGTTGAGCGATAAGGCTCATGAAACCCAATCCTGATACCACCACGATTCCACGCCGCCGGCTGCTGCAGCTCGCGGGCGGCGCGGTCGTTGTTACCCTGCTCGGCTCGACGCTCGGAAACGGGCTCTCCCTGGCAGCCTTACACGGAGATACGAAAATGAAGATACTGGTACTTACCGGAAGCCCGCGCAAAAAAGGGACGTCGGCGCTCCTGGCCGACGAGTTCATCACGGGCGCCCTGGAAAAAGGGCATGACGTGCAGCGGATCGACGCCGCCTTTGAAGAGGTCGGGCCCTGTAGAGCCTGTTACTACTGCGATTCGCACGGGGGCCAATGCGTGCAGCGCGATTCCATGGACAAGATACTGCCGGCGGTCCTTGCCGCGGACATGATCGTCCTGGTCACGCCCATCTACTACTACAACATGAGCGCCCAGTTGAAAGTCGTCATGGACCGCTTCCGGGCGAAACGGGACGAACTCCGAACCCTGTCCAAAAAGTCTGCCATGTTCGCCACCTGCGGCGGCCCGGCGGAATGGAGCATGGACGCCGTGGACGCCAACTACCGCTGTATGCTCAAGTATCTCCCCTGGGAGGATCAGGGCACTTTGTACGCCAAGGCCGTTTACGCGCGTGAGGATATCGAGGGAACGGAGCACCCGGCCGAGGCGCGCCGGATGGGGCTCGCCCTCCCGCAGGCCTGATGCGCACCCCTGACAATCAAGGAGAAACAATGAACACGAAAATGAACATACCCGCGGTGGCCCTGGGAACCTGGTCCTGGGGCGTCGGCGCCGTGGGTGGCAACGAGATATTCGGCAACAACCTGAACGAGGCCCAGCTGAAACCGGTCTTCGAGGCCGGGCTGCAAAACGGGCTGAACCTCTGGGATACGGCCGCAGTCTACGGCATGGGCGCGTCGGAAACCATCCTCGGCGACTTCGTCAAGGAACACCCGCGCAAGGACGTGGCCATATCGACCAAGTTCACGCCTCAGATCGCCGACGCGGCCTCGCCGGACCCGATGGGGGCCATGCTCGCAACCAGCCTGGTACGCTTCGGCACGGACTACATCGACCTGTACTGGATCCATAACCCGGCCGATGTGGAAAAGTGGACGCCCGGCCTCATCCCGCTCCTTAAAAGCGGCCGGGTGAAGCATGTCGGAGTCTCCAACCACAACCTGGAACAGATCAAACGCGTGGAAAGCATTCTCGCGGCCGAGGGGTTTGGCATCTCCGCGGTGCAGAACCACTACAGCCTGCTGTACCGGGCTTCCGAGGACGCAGGCATCCTGGAATACTGCCGTGAAAAAGGCGTCGCCTTTTTCGCCTACATGGTGCTTGAGCAGGGCGCTCTTTCCGGCAAATACGATACCCAAAATCCCCTCCCGGAAGGCAGCCAGCGGGCGGCCAGGTATAATCCGCTCATGCCCAAGATCGAGAGCCTGGTCGCAGCCATGAAACGCATCGGCCAGGAACATGACGCGACCGTCTCTCAGGTCGCCATCGCCTGGGCCATCGCCAAGGGGACCACGCCGCTGGTCGGGGTCACCAAACCATCGCACGTGGAAGACGCGGCCAAAGCCGCCAGGGTAAAACTTCTTCCCCAAGAGATGGAGGAATTGGAACGCATCGCGGCCAACGCCGGAGTGGACACCAGGGGAGCCTGGGAGAGCGCCATGGCGGGCGGCAAACCCTGGTATGAAAAGTAGCCGGTAAAAAACGACACAAGGCCGACAAGAAAATCTCTTGTCGGCCTTTTTTAATGGGATGCAAATGCTAGAAGTCCTGGGCGGTGGCCCGGATGGTGATTTCATTGACCGAAGCGTCTGCGGGCTGGGATATGGCGTAGGCAACCGCATCGCCGATGCGGTCCGCCGAGATGGCGAACTGCTCGTAAGCGGCCACGATCCCCTTTCTGCTTTCATTATCTGAACTGCCGTACATCAACTCGGATTCGATGTAGCCCGGGTATATAGCCGTTGCGCGGAATTTGCCAGCGGACTCGATGCGGATACCCTCGGATATGGCCTTGACCGCGAATTTCGTAGCTGAATAGACAGTGCCGATGCCTGCGGCGACGCGCAGGCCTGCCACGGAAGATATATTGATGAAGTGGCCGGAATTCTGCTTTTCAAAGATGGGCCATACTGCGGCCACGCCGTAGAGCACTCCCTTAATGTTGATGTCGATCATCTTGTCCCATTCGTCGGTCTTGCATGCGGACATGGGCGCCATGGCCATAAGGCCCGCGTTGTTGAAGATGACGTCGACGCGGCCGAAGGCGTCCGCTACTTTGGCGACCATTGCCCTGACCTCTTGCTCCACGCTGATATCGGCAGCGAAATATGCCGCCTTGCCACCGGCAGCGGTGATTTCCTCGCACACGGCTTTCAGTTTGTCCTCGCGCCTGGCGGTCAGCGCCACGGTAGCGCCTTCTTTAGCGAGCCTGCGGGCGACGGCGGCTCCGATGCCGCTGCTGGCGCCGGTGATGATAATGACTTTATTTTCGATGTCTTCCATGAGGATCCTCTTTTTTTATTCTGTGTATTATCGCAAGTGTTTGTGGGTTACAGCGCTGCCGGTTGGGCGCCTTACTCCAAATGTCGGCCGAAAAATTCACCAAGCTGCGTGAAGTGGAAGCGGGTTTCCGGTGCGTCCGGAAGAAAGTAATACTGGCAGTGGGACATGCCCTCAAAAACGATCAGATCCGCCGTAACGCCCTCTTGCCGGAGCTTGTAGTGCATGCGTACGGTGTTGCTCAGGAACAGGTCGCGCGTGCCCGAGGTCAGCATCGTGGGCGGAAAACCGGAAACGTCACCGTAAACCGGGGAAAGCATGGGGTCTTTCAGGTCATGCCCGGCGGCATATAGCTTGGCCGCTTGGCCGACCCAGCCGTCGTAGCTGACCAGGACGTTGTCCACATGCTCATTGGTCAGGTAGGTGTCGCCGGTTTTGGTCAAGTCCGTCCAGGGGGTGCCCGCTCCGAGCGCTCCTGGCATGGGCAAGCCTTCGGCTTTGGCGCGCAGGCCCAGGATAAGCGTCATCCCGCCTCCGGTGGAGGTGCCGAACACGCCGATTTTTTCCGCCGGCACGGTCTTGAGCAGCTCCTTGTAAACGGCGATAGCGTCATCAATGGCGGCCGGGTATGGATGGTCCGGCGCCATACGGTAATCGACGGAAATGACCCGGAACCCTGCGATACCCGCCATCAGGATGGCTTCGTCGGTGCCGGTTTCACCCGGCCCCAGCACGTAGCCGCCGCCGTGAAAATACAGCAGAACCCGCTCAGCGTTTTCCGGGGGCAGGTTCGCGGGCGTCAGGGTAAAGACCGGCACGCCGGCCATGACGCCGGGCGTGGAGGTTCCCCCCATTTTTTCCCGCAAAGCAGGTAATGCCGGGGCCGCGGCGTCCACGAGTTCTTTGACAAAGGCCTTCCATTCCGCCGCGTTTGCCGGCTGCCTGTTCCAATATGGAAAAGGCTCCGCGCCGATGAGCGTTTGCAGCTCCGGGCTGACGGTGCTCGGCGCGGGAAA
>NZ_JBAIYR010000116.1:0-5902 GCF_036763145.1 Desulfovibrio sp. 1188_IL3213
CACGTACGGTTGCAACTGGATTTGCGCTCCCTTGACGCGCAGGGCGGCGAACGGGCCGTGGGAAAAAGCAGATATGCCGCAGCCGTAAAGGCTGAATCGCAGGCGCGCGGGCAGATGGAGATGTCCAAGACCGCATACGAAGAGACCAGCCGCATGCGCGCTGCCCTGGAGCAGGAGCTGGGCCGCATCCGACAGGAAATGCTGCGCTACAAGCAGATGGCCTCGCAACAACGCTATGCGCCGTTGCCTTCGGGCAACGCCCGCAAGGGGCAGGAGATTTCGCCGGTGGACGCCAGCCTGTATGCGCCTGTTGACGGGCGCGTGCTGCGCATTACCGGCGTTGCGGGGCAGATGGCGCGAAGCGGCGAAGCCCTTGTGCTGCTTTTGCCGGAAGGGGCGTCCGTATCGGAAAATTACTGGCTGCTGGCCTATTTTGCGCAAGATAGGGCCGAGGCTATCCTGCCGGGCCAACCCTGCCGCATTGAACTGGAAGATGGTCAGACCCTGCGTGGGACGGTGGTGGAGGTGTTTGCGCCACAGGCATTTTCCGGCGGCGGACAGGAAAAACAGGGCGGCAAGGGCGTTCAAAGCGGCCAGAATCAGAAAAACGGGGCATCTGCGGCACTGTATACTCCGGTGCGCATCAGTGTGGAGCCGGGCGACAAAGCCCTGCCCCCGCCCGGAACACAGGCCCGATGTGTGGTATTTACGCGTGATTTATTGGGGGTTTATGGCCTTTAAAGCGCACCCGTTGCGCGACCGCGCTGGCGTGAGCGCCGCAAGAACAAGACACACTCACAGAAACAGAGAAGCCCGGCCTTTTGCCACGTACGTGTAGCCGTTATGCACACGTCCATTGCAAAAGGCCGGGCTTTGCGGTTTTTGCCCACGCGGCTGCTGAAAGGCAGCGTCTAGAGCATTTAACACTTGAAATGCTCGCTTACGGCAGGCAAAAGCCTGCCTTCTCGCATTTCGTGGCAAGGATTTTCAAGAAAATCCTTGCGGAGCAGTTAACTCATTTCATTCGCTAACTGCTCTATCCCTGCGTACCAAGCTGCTCCAGATGCCGGCGGGCAAAATCAAGGCCGGGATCCAGCTCCAGAGCTGCCGCCAGATGCCGGCGGGCTTCTTCATGTTTGCCCATAAACTTTTCGCACAGACCCAGATTGGCAAGATCCATGGCCGAGCCTTTATCCACGCGCAATACAGCGGCAAAGGCGGCCGCCGCTGCCTCGTAATCGCCGGTTTTAAAGCGTGCCACGCCAAGCAGGTTGCCGTATTCCTTCATCTCAGGACACAGCCTCACTGCTTCGGCCAAAGCCGGTATGGATTCTGCCCAACGCCCTTCAAGGGTCTCGGTATACCCCAGGTAAAAGGCTGCCAGGGCCTGGGCATCCGCATCCGGCTGCAAGGGCAGGGCCTGGGCGAAAAAGGCGCGGGCGCTGTCCCGATCTTCGGCCCGCAAGGCCAGCATGCCGTGGAAGAAGGGCAGAAAGTGCGCGCCGGGATAGCATTCTTCAAGTACGCGCAGCCCCTCGGCCGCGGTGGGGGCGTTGGCTTCTTCCACCAGCTTGCGGCCGACAAAAAGCCCCAGGCTCTGGTTGCGGTCGCGCTCCCTGAAGGCCATGCCGGGTATGATATTGTAATGGGCCGGAATGCCCAGACGCGGATGCGTGGTTTCCACCGCATACATGGTCAACGGGCGGATGCCGTCAAGGGCAGCAAGCAGTTCCTGCCTGATGTCATTGTCCTCCACCGTGGGCAGGCTTTCCAGGCTGACGGGGGGGCCGTCAAGCAGCCATGCGGCCTCTTCAAGCGTGTTGAACTTGGGCAGGCCGGACGCCTCGTAGCAGGCATTGGTGCAAAAGTCTCCGGCAAGCTGGGCCACCTCGGTTACCGCGCGAATGGCGGCCTTGGCCGGGGATGCCGCAGTGCCTGCTGTGAACACGATTTCGGAACTCTGGCCGAGGGTGGCCGGGTCCCAGGCAATGGCGGCCACCGTGGGCAGGGGCATGCCGAGGGAGAAATCCTTGAGCACCAGACGGACGCCTTCGCGCGCAAAGGCATCTATCAACTGACGGAGCACCGGATCCTTGCAGTTGGCGGTCTCAATGGTGGGCGTGGCGAGATGCCCGCGATCGACAAGGCAGCACACATGGCGCTCTATCAGTTCGCTCAGCCCCTGAAGAAGCGACTCTTCAGGGCTGTTGCCCGCAGAGGTTCCGTTGAATTCGCCCAGCAGCTTGAACCAGTCCAGCGGCAGCCACACCGTGGCTTCGTCGGGCAGGCGCGTGGCGGGGTAAAAATTCCAGCTTATAAGGTCCAGCACGCGGCGGGCCTTGTTTTCATCAAGGTCTTCACTGACGGAGCGCAGCATTTCAGCAAGCGGAATCAGGGCGCTGCCGAAGCGCTCTTCGGCTTCGCTCCACGTGGCCCGTTCCATATGGGGCCGTGCCTGCCAAAAATTGAAGAACGCATAGCGTTCCATAAGTTCCATAAGGGCAGACGCTTCGGCCTGCTCGGGAGACGAGCCTTTGCCCATCTGCTTGCGCGTGGGCATTATACGCCGGGCGTCAGCCCCGCATATGCTGAGAAAAACCGGAATGCCCAGTCGGCCCACATCCACTCTTTTGGTGTCGGCCAGGATGTCCAGGTCGGCCACGGTCAGCCGCTGGCGCACCCGGGCGATGGTTTGCGGCGGGCTCATGGTTTTGTCCAGGTCGCGGGTATAGCCCTTGGGGCAGGGGGCCAGATGTATGCGGGGCAGATGTGTGTTCATGGGCGCTCCAAAATCAGGATGCTGTATATGCGGCGTTGCTCTTCGCCGTTGTCGTCGCTGGCTTTGACGCCGACGCGGCCCTCGATGACCTTGAATGTTTTTGCCGCCAGCTTGGCAAAATGCGGTTTGGCGCGGGCCATGTCTGTGCAGAACAGGGCCTTGCCGCCGGGGGCCAGGTGACGGTCCACAAATTTCACCAGAGGTCTGTGCAGATCGTCAAGGTAAAGGATTTCCGAGGCGGCCATAAGGTCAAATCCCCCGGCAAAGCGCGGATCGCGCCCCGGAGTTGTCACATCAACACGGGCGACCTCGATGATGTCCTGAAGATTATTGCGCAGCACGTTGGCCCTGGCAAATCGCAGGGCCTCATCCACCACGTCGCTGGCCACCACACGGCTGAAGCCGTAGCGGGCGGCCACAAGGCTGAGCACCCCGCAGCCCGCGCCCAGCTCCAGCAGGCTCTTGCCCTGCGGATCATACTTGCGCAGCAGGCGGCCAAGCACGAAAGAGCCGGGCCAGACCTTGGCCCACAGGGGCAGGTCTTTGAGCGGATCACGGATGGCACGCTTTTGCAGCAGCTTGTCGAGATGCGACTGCATGTTATTGATGGATAAAATATGCAGGGGGTTTTCATCAACCTGCAACGGCTCGAAATCCACATCAAAATCGGCGCGGATCACGGCGAGAATATTGTCGAGTTCTTCCGTGCTTGTCGGCATGTATTTTCCTTAAAAAACGAAGATTAGAGCAGGGCAATACTGAAAATGTCCATCTGCTCCGCGCGGATTTCTGTAAAATCCGTGTCATGAGCTGCGCACCGCATGTGCGGTTGGCCGGGCATTCATCCTGGGGCCTGCCCATGTTGAAAACGGGCGGCCAGGCCATGCTTGCAGGGCAAACGTGCTTCGTCCGTGACAACGAAAAATGTTACGGACCGAAGACAGCAAAGATATTTCGCCGTCACGCAGGCATTTCAACGTGAGCATGCTCTGTTGGCGGAGTGCAAATTATCTTTTTACTAAGAATCTTCGTGCATGGCAATGTGCAATCTGCCGTGAAGGCGCGCGCCGGGCCAGGTGCGGCATTCAGCCCGCACAAAGAGGGAAAACGCTGCGGCCCTGCCGTTTGTACCGCCCTCGACCACAGGAAAAAAATCTGGCATGCTGGCCTGACTTTTCGGTCTGTTACAGCAAAAGAGACGCAATTATGAAGAAGATTTTTCAGCTTGAGATTATTGTGGGTGAAGACGCCTATGATCAGGCCCTTGGCCTGTTGACTTTGGAAGTGCCTTTCGGGTGGGAAGAAGAAAGCCTGCCCACCGGCGAAAGCCGTTTTCGTGTACACTGTGAAAACGCCGATTTTATCCAAAACCTGCGCAGCGCTTTTGAGGCACGCCTGCCCGGGGCCACGTGCACGGTGCAAAGTCTGGAAGCACAGGACTGGGTGGCCGCGTGGAAGCAGTTTTTTACTCCTGTACCCTGCGGACGGCGCTTTGTTGTACTGCCTCCCTGGCTGGCGGACAGTGAGGATTTTTCCGACCGCGTCAAGGTGCTTATTGAGCCTAAAAGCGCCTTCGGGACAGGTCATCACGCCACCACCGCCCTGTGCCTCATGGTGCTGAGCGACCTCCTGGACGCGGGTCGGGTATCCCCCGGCGAAACGTTTCTTGACCTCGGCACAGGGTCCGGGGTGCTCGGCATTGCCTGCTGCAAAAGCGGCTTGCGGGGCGAAGGGCTGGACATTGATTCCCTTGCTGTGGACAACGCTCTGGAAAACCGCGCTCTCAATCAGGTAGAAGAATTTGCTGTGAGGCAGGGCAGCATAGATGCCGTACCGGGTAAAACCTATGATCTTGTGCTGGCGAACATTCTGGCCCGGCCTCTCATTGAGCTTGCTCCGCTTATTGTGCAGGCGTGCAAGCCCGGTGCGTGCCTTGTGCTTTCAGGGCTGCTGGAAATCCAGGCCGACAGCGTGGAGGCTGCCTATACTGCCCAGTGTCTGCCCAAACCCCGGCGCGTGTTGGACGGCGAGTGGTGCGCGTTGGTGTGGGACTAGGCTGTGGCGGGCGGCGCATCTGTCTTGCCTGTTGAGGGCATGCTTGCCGCTCCGGAAAACAGTTTGGGCGTTGTGGCGGCGGGCCAGCCGGTGATCTGGCTGCCGCCGGACAGCGCCTTTTTTTGGACATGGGGACTGCTGCTGGCCCTGGGAGTGGCTGTTCAGCTTCTTGGGCTGTTGCTGCGTCGCAGGCTTTTCCTGTGTGCCGGATCATGTCTTGTGTGCGCTGCGGCCCTGCTGGACCGCGATCCCACCCTGTTTGTGGGGCAGCTTCTGCTGCTTGCGGGCCTTTTCTGGCTGTGCGCCCCTTCTGGTGAAGCCCGGCCGGGCTGCCTGCCGAAAACGCCGGAGCCGGTAACGGAAAAAAAGTCCCAAAAGTAAGCCTTTTCTCATGACCTGTGCTGGCGGCGGGGCATGGCGAAAATTCGTGCGCCGCTGCAAGCGGCCCCCTGCTCCCGCTTATCCATGCCGCTTTTTTGCTGCTTCCGCATGGCACGGCGCAGGGATACTGTAGCCGGGGCCTATCTGGTAGTTTTCGTTGCCGCAGTTCGTGCGCCTGCTACTTGCGCCTGCATGTTGTGCGGGCAGCAGGCAGCATCACAGGGAAGATTTTTCTCCCCAGCCCGGAATAGGCGGCGGGCTGTAGTTTTCCAGATCTTTCAGGCTGCGGCCGGGCCGTACGGGGCGTCCATGCCGGCCCCGCATCACAGGGCCACAGGTTTGCGGCGTAAGCTCCTCCGGGATGGCGTCGGGATCCGGGCGCAGAACATCCTCAGCTCTGGACAGAAAGGGCAGGGGGTCCACAAGTTTGCCTGCCGCATCACGCAGGCCAAAATGCAGATGCGCCCCGGTGGTGCGTCCCGTGCAGCCCACGAGACCAATTTTTTCGCCCTTTTCCACCTTCTGCCCCTTGCGCGCCAGTGTTTTTTCAAGGTGGGCGTAACGGGCGGTCATGCCGTCATCCTGCCGGATATCCACAACAATGCCTGAAGCCCCGTCTTCGCCCGAACGGAGGACCTCGCCGCCCTTGTAGGCCACAACGGGCCAGCCCAGGCGGGCGCGCAGGTC
>NZ_JBAIYR010000117.1:0-5878 GCF_036763145.1 Desulfovibrio sp. 1188_IL3213
CTAGAGCAGATTAACTTTGAGAATATACATTCTCAAAGTTTAAGGCACGCTCACTTCGGCGTTTAACCGCGCAGATAAACTGCGCTTACGCCTCCGTAGCGAACGTCTGCTCACGCAGCCGCCAGAGTAATTTCAAAGTGAAATTGCTCTAGAGCTTTTCATGCTGCATGCCTGAGATGGCGCGGCTGTCTGCCTGCGCGCAGCGTCCTTGCTGTGCGGTTTCGCCACCGGCGCTGCTCCGTGCTGCGCGCAGGGTGCAAGGCAAAAAGACTGTCTGTCTACATTTTTTCTGAAACCCGTGCGGAACATTTATTTTTGTGTGCGGCCGAACCCTGCCTTGCCCGGCAGATACGGCAGCGCCTGCAAAGATTCAAGCGTCTGCATAAGCAAGGACCCGCTCACGGGAGAACGGGTCCTGCCTGTGAACAGGCGCGCTGAAGACCGTACGGTCTACCGCGCCGGGCCGGAGGGGTTGACGGATCCCACAAAGGGATACGGTCCGGCAAAGGTCACGTCCGTCGGAATCTGGCAAACATGCGTATTGAGCATGCCGTTTTTATGGTGGTGCAGCAGATAGCCCGGGGCCTCCATGAGGAAGGTGTCTCCGCCTTCGGGGGAAAGGTCCAGGTCGATCTGCATGGCCGCAGAGGGGGCTGTCATGCACAGCCGCCCCTGCCATTGGGTGATTATGGGCCTGTGCATATGGCCGAAGAACAGCCGGACCTGCGGGTTGCCGCCGGCGATGGCAGCCAGTGCGCCCTGGTTTTCAAAGGGTTCGTCCATCGCCCCCATGCCCGTTATGAAGGGCGGGTGGTGCATGAAAACCAGGGTCTGCACATGGGGCCTTTGCGCCAGGGTACGGGCCAGCCATCTTTCAACCGTAGGAAACAGATGGCCGGAATGCGAGCCGGGGTGCATGCTGTCCACCATGACAAGGCGCAGGTCGTCCAGTTCAACCGTGTAGCAGATGTGGGGGGCTGCTTCCGGGTCTGCGGGGCACCAGCCTTGCAGCACGCTTTGCATTCTGTCGCGCCTGTCGTGGTTGCCCGGCAGTGCGTAAACGGGAATGCCCAGGGGCGACAGCGCGTCATAAAGGATATGATAGGCGTTGAGGTCGCCGCTGTCGGCCAGGTCGCCGCTGAGCACCATAATGTCCGGCTTCTGGCTCATGGTTTTCAGGTGCGTGACGGCGGCATCGAGGCAGCGCCGTGTGTCCACAACGCGGAAGGACAGGCTGTTGTCGCCGCGTAGATGCGTGTCGGAAAGTTGCAATATGCGCATGGTTACCCCTGAGCCTGTGAGCTTGCCCCGGCTTGCATGGCGGCATCATGCGACTGGGCCTGGGCCTGCTGCGCCGCCCTGTTATGCCGCCGCTGGATGGTAAAGGCCGACAGCGCGCTGGTGACAGCAGCAATGATGACAAAAATGCAGATATAGGCAGGATCGCCGTCGTTCCACCGCATGAAGACCGTACACAGGCCGGGTACAATGCCGGCCACCAGGAATCCGGGGAACTGGTACACTATGGAAATGCCGGTGTAGCGCACTTCAGCAGGAAAAAGGTCAGAAAAAAGAGCTGCTTCAGGTCCGAACACCCCGGCATAGCAGATGCTGAGCGGGATGGCTATGGCAAGGCCGATGATGAACATGTTTCCGCCGCTGCCCTGCATGAGCCAGAAAGAGGGAAAGATGGTCAGGGCGCAGGCCAGGCTTGCCAGTCCGTAGATACGGCCCCGGCCAAAGCGGTCGGCCAGGCGTCCGGCGATGAGAATGAACGGACACATGAGCAGGGCCGCGATCATGACCGCCGTGAGGGCTTCGGTGCGCGTGACGTTGATGTACTGCACAAGATAGCTGATGGAAAACACCGCCAGCACGTTAAAGAACACGCCGTCAATCCAGCGCGCGCCCACGCCGAGGGCGATATTGCCGGGAAAATTCTTGCATACCGTGACAATGGGCAGGGTTTTCTTTTCTGTCTGGCCTTCTTCCTGCGCCTTGCGGAATTCGGGTGTTTCAAGAATATGCGTGCGCACGTAAAGCGCTATGGCGATAAGCACCACGCTCATGAGAAACGCCAGGCGCCAGCCCCAGGCCATGAACTGTTCGTTGGTCAACAGCCAGGAAAGCAGGGCCACCATGCCGGAAGCGAGGCAAAGGCCCGTGGCAAGCCCCATCTGGGGTATGCTGGCATAAAAGGCTTTTTCGCGTTCGCTGGCGTATTCATAGGTCATGAGCACCGCTCCGCCCCATTCGCCGCCAAGGCCGAGGCCCTGGCACAGGCGCAGGGTTTGCAGCAGGATGGGGGCGGCAATGCCGATGCTGGCATAGGTGGGGATAAGGCCGATGCCCACTGTGGCTATGCCCATAATGAGCATGGTGAGGATGAGCATGCGCTTGCGGCCCAGCTTGTCGCCGTAGTGGCCGAATATGAAGCCGCCGAGGGGGCGGGCCAGGTAGCCGATGGCAAAGGTGCTGTAGGCCAGAATGGTGCCGATGAAAGGATCGGAGGTGGGAAAGTAGAGTTTGTTGAACACAATGCCCGCCACGACCCCGTACAGGAAAAAGTCGTACCATTCGATGGTGGCGCCAAGCAGGCTGGCGATAACGACTTTGCGCATCTCCTGTTTGGTGGGAACGTGTTTTTGCGCCCTTGCGTCTGACATGCTTTCCTCCGATGCTGCCGTCCCGCCAGGGGCTTCCCGTCGTGCGGCTGTTAAAAGTTTTAATTAACTGCGGGAATGTTGTGCTTTTATCTATTAAATAATGCATTAAAGAAATGTAATATTTAATGTTTTTTACATAAAAAAGGCGTAAAACGCCGGTCTGAATGTCCGGATAGCATGCTGTGGAATTTAATGTCAATTAAAATATTATTAAAATTTTAAACAATACGCACAGTCCGGAACCGTCGGCGCAGCCAGGGAAAATTTTTGCCAGTTTTGCGCCATGTTTACGGAATAACGGCATTGTGCGTCCCGCATATTGCGGGTAAGAACATTTCAGGCGTTATGCGTCCGTACACACAGGATATGAATGCCGGAAGGAAAGAAAAGATGACTATTGATGGCGGAAATCAGGACGGCGTGGGCATAAAAAAGGCAACCCTTGCGGATGTGGCCCAGGCGGCCGAGGTGTCTCCCGCCACGGTTTCGATGATTCTCAACGGGCGTGAAGGGGTGTCTTTTGCCGAGGAAACAGTCAAGACCGTTCTGGCTGCGGCGGCAAAGCTCAATTACACCGGCGGCAGGCGCGGCAGGGTAGCCCCGGGAGCCAGGCCCGTCATCCTGATCGCCGTGCCGAACGTGACAAATCCTTACTATGCCACGATTATCCAGGCCATTCAGCAGGCGGCGGAAAAAAAGAATTACGCCACCTGCGTAAGCGCCACCTACCGCAGCCTGGAAAACGAGCTGGCCGCCCTGCAACTGGCCCGTTCCACGGGCATGGCGGGCATTATATTCGCCATGCTGGCGCACCCGGACGCCATACTGGCCCGTGCCGGGCGCAAGATGCCCCTGGTGGTTATGGGCGACCGGCGCGTGGGCCTTAACGTGGATACCGTGGAACTGAACAATTACGACGCGGGCAGCCTTATTGCCCGGCACATGTGCGAACTGGGCCACAAGCATATGGCCTATATTTCCACATCGCTGGACGCCTGCAATCCCATCCGGGTGCAGCGCCTCAAGGGGCTGCAGGACACCCTGGCCCAGCTTTGCCCGGAAGGCCGCCTGCTGGTCAAGCGCCGCGATATTTCTCCGGAAACGGAACTGGAAAACCTGCTTATCGAGCACACCGTGGGCTATGAACTGGCACGAAGCTGCTTTGACGACAAAAAGATCACAGCCTTTGTGGCAGTCAACGACATGGTGGCCTACGGGGTTATGGATGCCGTGATTGATGCGGGTTTGAGCATTCCCGGCCATTACAGCGTCTGCGGATTCGACAACCTCTGGCCGTCGCATTTTGCCCGCGTGTCGCTGACGACCATTGAGCACTATATCAAGGACAAGGGGCATAATGCCCTGGAACTGCTGCATGCGAGAATCAGCGGACAGCTTTCCAACCGGAATATAACCAGGGTCGAGGTCAGTCACAAACTTATTGAACGCGCCTCTACCGGCGTTCCCCGTGTTGGCTGAGGCGGAAAACCCGGACAGCCGGATATTCCCGGCGCGCGGTTTAGAGCGGTTTTACCCTGAAGCCCCTCTGGCGGCTGTGTCCGCAAACGGCCGCCACAAAGGCGCAAGCGCAGCTTATTTGCGTGTCCAAGCGCCGGAGTGAGTGCCTTGATCCTTCGAGAATATATGCTTTCACAACGAAAATGTTCTAACTGCCTGTTTGCCTATGCATAGCCATTTGACCCGTCAGCAACTGGAAGCCCTCACCCTGCGTTGGGAACAGTGGGAAAGCGAGGCCGTCACAAGGGCGCAAAAAATCGCCCGCGCCCGCCTGCACCTGCTTTTTCTGGTGTTTCGATACGGGGGCCTGCGCCTGGGCGAAGCCCTGAGCCTTGAACCGTGCCGCGCCATTGATACCGTTACGGGCATGATGCGCGTGCCTGGGGTCAATGCGCGCGAAATTCTGCTGCCCTTGAGCGCCATGCGCCACATCCGGCGTATTCTCAGTCTGCCGCAGGCTGCGGAGCCGGATTTTCTGCGCTTTGACCAGGGTTTTGTGCGCAAGAAGTTTTATGCCGTGGGCGAGACAATGGACTTGCCCGCCGCTATGGTGGGGCCGCGTGCCATCCGCTATTCTCGCGGGCTTGAGCTGCTCGCCCTGCATGTACCCATGCCGCTGGTGCAGAAATTTCTGGGCCAGCAGGGGGCCGCGCAGCTGAGAGCGTTTTTGAAATTTTCCGGCGGCGAGGCGTGTCGCCTTCTGGCCGGGCAAAAGGCCGGGACGGAAAGCGCACGCCATAACGGGCCGCCTGTTGCGGCTGATGACGGGACAAACCTGTTTTTCGGCATTGTCAGCGCCATCAGCTCTGGCATGCGCAAAATTCAGGTTGAGCTGACCACGTTTTCCGATGTGCGGCTAACCTGTCTTTGTTCTCCCGAAGAGGCGGGGCTGCTCGAGCTGCATGAAAATCAGGTGTTGAGCGCCCATGTGGACCCGGAACGTATTGTGGTCTGCACGGAAAAAACGCCTGCCAGCCTTGCCAACTGCCTGCGCGGCGTGGTGGAAAGCCTGCATGCGGACATGGTGGAAACCTTTGTCTGCCTTGGGCTGCCGGACGGCACGACCCTGCGGGCCACCCTTGATACAAGGGCTGTGGGCAAGCTGCACCTTGTTGAGGGTAAAAAGGTTTTTGCCTGTTTTCCTGCCGGGGCGGTGCGCCTGCTGGCTGACTGATTTTTTATCCTTTTCGTTTTCCTGCCTGCCTGCCTGCCTGCCTGCCTGCCTGCCTCCTTTCTTTTTTTCCTTGTTGCGTTGATCGGAAAAAATGCCGTGAGGCCGCTGTCCGGAGGCTTTCTTTGCCCGCGCAATGCACAAGCGCCGCAGGGGCAGCATTCTACCCGTTTTGAGCATGGCCTGTCTGGCGCAGCATTCGGCATTTCCGCGCGTATGCGGCGAGCCGTCCGTGCGCGTCCCGTATTCCGTCCGTGTCCGGTCCGCCTTCGGCGCGTATTCTGCTGGTATCCGGCGTAGATTCCAAGGGCTTTGGCCCTTACGCATCTTTTATGTCACGCTTTATTGTGATACCGTGAACATTATGCCCGCAGCCTGTTTCAGGCCTACGGGGCTGCTAGAGCAGATTAACTTTGAGAATATACATTCTCAAAGTTTAAGGCACGCTCACTTCGGCGTTTAACCGCGCAGATAAACTGCGCTTACGCCTCCGTAGCGAACGTCTGCTCACGCAGCCGCCAGA
>NZ_JBAIYR010000118.1:0-5843 GCF_036763145.1 Desulfovibrio sp. 1188_IL3213
CATCAATGTGCCGGTTCTCGTGGTTCCCGATGCTGTCAAGGGCCTGGGGCGACTGGCCGCGCTGTGGCGCGACAGGACAAGGGCGCGCGTGGTGGCTGTTACCGGCACGGCTGGCAAGACCACCCTCAAGGAAGTGCTGGCCCAGGTACTGTCCTGCGGCGGGAAGACAGCCCGCAATGCCATGAACTATAACAACCAGATAGGCATGCCCCGCGCGGTGCTCGGTACGGACGGCGACGAAGCTTTCTGGGTTATGGAAGCCGGGATCAGTCAGGAAGGCGACATGGATGACCTTGGTTCCGTGCTGCGGCCGGATATTGCGGTTGTCCTCAACGCCGGCACGGGGCATACCGAGGGGCTTGGCGAAAAGGGCGTGGCCTGGCACAAGGCGCGTCTGCTCAAGCATCTTGCCAGGAACGGCAAGGGTCTTGTCTGCGCGGACTACCCCGATCTTGCGCGTGAAGCCCGTGCCACAGGGGCGGACATCCGTTTTTTCAGCGGTTGCGGCCGTGATGTGGAGTTTCGCGCCATTTATGCGGGGGCGGCTCCGGCTCCTCACGGTGCGGATGCCGCAATGGTTGACTCCTGCGGCCTGTACCGCTTGTGGCTGAACGGCAAGGAATTTGATGTCACAGCCCCTTTCAGGGGCGAGTACGGGGCGGAAAACGTGGCTGCTGTGGTTGCAACGGCCCACATGCTTGGACTGGACGTTCAGGCCATACGGCAAGGGCTGGCGCATGCCCGCATGCCAGCGCAACGCTTCAGTCAGGCACGGGCAGGCTCCTGGTTGCTGATTGACGACACGTATAACGCCAACCCCCTGTCTATGGGCCGCATGCTTGATGCGGCGTCCGAAAGGGCGGCCGGTCGGCCTTTTGTGGCGGTTTTGGGCGCCATGCTTGAGCTTGGCAGCCAGGCCGCCATGGAGCATGAGGCTTTGGGCCGCCGTCTGGCCGGTCTGAATCCCTCGGCAATTATCTGGAAGGGACTTTATGCGGAAGATGTGCGCAAAGGGCTTACCCTGGCGGGTTACGCCGGTCCCTGGCAGGTTGTTGCCGATGCCGGGGAATTTATGAAAACATGGCGGACGCTGCAGGACTACGGCCTTGAGGACAAGGCCGCCAAAAGCGGCGGCGTGGTTTTGTTTAAAGGTTCGCGCAGCAACAGGTTGGAAACGCTCATGGCCGCCCTGAGCGGACAGGGCAATTTGTCCTGAAGCTGCGCGGCAGCGTGACAGGGCATTTTCATTTTGAAGCCGCTCTGGCGACTGCGTGAGCAGACGCCCGCAGTGAAGGCGTAAACGCAATTTATTTGCGATGTTAAGCGCCGAAGTAAACTTTGAGAATGGGTACTCTCAAAGTTAATCCGCTCTAGATGCGCGGTGAAGGACGCAGCATATCGACGCAGCCAGGCGCTGTGATGAGGCAGCGAACATTAATCGAATGTAGGTTTAACGGCAAAGCGCTCCGGGGATTTATCGCCCACCGGTGTGATGCGGGCATCTTGCCGTCCGAAACTGTTCCGGCCCGTCCGGCGCGCTGCAAAGATTTTCTGTGAAAAGCGCGCATGGCAAGCCCCTGAACGACTCCTGGTTTTGTCGGCGCGGAGTTGTTTCCTGCCCAGGTGGCTCGGTCTGAAACGTGAACTTTTTTATTCCGGCGGCGTATGCGCCTCACCACCCCCGTAACACTGCGGGCGGTCTACCAAGGGCCTTGCCTGGCCCGCTGACAGTAACGGTCGCAGAGTGGCCAAACGAACGGACTCCGTGCATGTTTTACAATTTCCTTTCTCCTCTCGCATCGGAATGGACATTCTTTAACGTCTTCCGCTACATCACCTTCCGTTCCATGGCGGCGCTCATGACGGCTCTGCTCATTTCCATAATTCTCGGGCCGCGCTTTATTGCATGGCTGCGCCGGTTAAAATGCGGCCAGTATATTCACGAGGACGTGGCGGCCCACGCCTGCAAGGCCGGAACTCCCACCATGGGCGGCCTGCTGATGCTGTTCAGTCTTTCGGTGAGTCTGCTCTTGTGGGCGGATCTGACCAATATTTACATCTGGCAGGCATTTTTTGTTTTTGCCGGATTTGGAGCAGTGGGTTTCTGGGACGACATAACCAAGCTGCGCCATCACAAAAACCGGGGTATTTCCGGCAAGGCCAAGATGGGCGGTCAGCTTGCCGTGGCCTGCGTGGCAATGCTGCTGCTTTTCGTCAACCCTGACTACAGCAGCAAGCTTACCATTCCCTTTTTCAAGGAAGTGACCTTTGATCTGGGCTGGTTTTACCTGCCTTTCGGCGTTTTTGTCATGGTGGCGGCGTCCAATGCCGTCAATCTTACGGATGGCCTTGATGGCCTTGCCATAGGGCCTTCCATTGTGGCCTGCATAGTCTTTTCCATCTTTATCTACATTACGGGCAACGCGCGTTTTGCCGGCTATCTGCTGGTTCCCTACATGCCCGGCGTGGGTGAGGTGACCATTTTTTGCGCTGCTCTTGTGGGCGCGGGCTTGGGTTTTTTATGGTTCAACGCCTATCCGGCTCAGGTTTTTATGGGTGATGTGGGGTCCCTGTCCATAGGCGGCGTGCTCGGTTATCTTGCACTGCTGTGCAAGCAGGAATTGGTACTTGCCGTGGTGGGCGGACTTTTTGTGGCTGAAACGCTTTCAGTCATCGTGCAGGTAGGGTATTTTCGCTGGACCGGGGGCAAGCGTTTTTTTCGCATGGCCCCCCTGCACCACCATTTTGAACTTAAAGGCGTACCTGAGTCCAAAATTATCATTCGCTTCTGGATCACATCAATTCTGCTTGGCCTCATGGCGCTTTCAGTCCTGAAGCTGCGTTGAGGAGATATAGTATGGCATTGGAAAAAACGCGCGGCAGACGCATCAGCATTGGTGAAACGGCAGTGGTGGTGGGGGCGGGACGCTCCGGCCTGGCTGCTGCGCGCCTTTTGTGTCGCGAAGGAGCGCGGGTGCGTCTGCTGGACAGCAATCCCGGCGCTTTTTCCGGCAGGGAAGGGCTGGCGGGCGAACTGCGACAGCTTGGCGTTGTCATTGATCTTGGCCCTCACAATCCCGATCAGTTTGAAAATGCCGCCTTTGTTGTGCCAAGCCCCGGCATGCCTGTGGCGCGCCTTGCAGGCCTTGTGGACGAAGAGCGCACGGAAATTCTGGCTGAAATGGAGCTGGCATGGCGATATCTGGATAACGAACCCGTGCTGGCCGTTACCGGAACCAGCGGCAAGACCACAACCGCATCACTGGCGGCCGCCATGCTGCATGAACAGGGTTATGCCGTGTTTTTGGGCGGCAATATCGGCACTCCGCTGTCGGAATACGTGCTTTCGGGGCATAAGGCCGATGTGCTGGTGCTGGAAATTTCCAGCTTCCAGTTGCAGACCTGCTCCACGTTTTGTCCGAGAGCGGGCATCTTGCTGAATATTACGCCCAATCATCTGGACTACCACAAGGACATGGCCGAATACACGGAAGCAAAATTTCGTCTGTTCCGTTGTCAGGACGAAGGTGACCTTGCCGTGCTCGGTGAGGGTTTGCGCAGCCTTGCGGCCCGGTACGGCCTGAAGGCCCGACAGGTTTATGTGAGCGCCACGGACAGGTTTCCTGAAAGCTCCCTCATGGGCGTGCATAACCGCGTGAATGAAGAGGCCGCCTGGCAGGCTTGCCGCCTTTTTGGCGTCAGCGAGGAAAATGCCGCCAGGGCCGTGGCGCGCTTTGCACCCCTGCCGCACCGGCTTGAACGGGTACGTGAGCTTGGAAAAGTTCTTTTTGTCAATGATTCCAAATGTACTACCGTTTCTTCCCTTAAAGTGGCCCTTGAAGCTTTTGACCGCCCCGTACGTCTTTTGTGTGGCGGAAAATTCAAGGGCGGTGATCTGGCGGAGCTGGCGGATCTGGTCAGGGAGCGCGTGACCGAAGCAGCTCTTTTTGGAGCCGGCAGGGAGCATTTCGAGCGGGCCTGGCAGGGGATTGTACCCATGACCTGGCACGAAACCCTTGAGCCTGCCGTAAAGCATCTTGTTGCCTCGGCGCGCAAGGGGGATGTGGTGCTGATGGCCCCGGCCACTTCAAGTTTTGATCTTTACGCCAACTATGAAGAGCGTGGGAATGATTTCAAGCGCATCGTGGGTAAGCTGGCATGAAAAATGTCTTTGCAGCAAAAGCCAAAGCCAACAAGGCGCACAGCGCCATGAGCCGGGCCACGGAAAAAGGTCCCTTTGCGCCTTTTGACTGGTGGCTGTTTACCATAATGCTTATTATTCTGGCCATCGGGCTTGTCATGGTGCTCTCGGCCAGCGGCATTGTGGCGGAGCAGGTCAACGGCGATAAGTATTATTTTTTCAAGCGGCAGGTGCTGTTTGCCCTTGTGGGTGGCGTGGCCCTGTGGGGCGCGGCCCTCATGCCCCGCCAGTGGTTGTATCGCCTGCAGTATCCGGCCCTTTTTCTGGCCCTTCTGCTTCTGCTGGTGACTCTTTCGCCACTGGCCCCGGCCATTAACGGCGCCAAACGGTGGATACCGCTGGGGCCGGTGAATATTCAGCCGATGGAGTTCGTCAAGATAGCTCTTGCCCTGTATCTGGCGTATTTCATGAGTTCCAAGCAAGACCTCATCAAGACTTTCAGCCGCGGCGTTATTCCGCCGTTTGCGGTAACGGGTCTGTTCTGTTTTCTGCTGTTGCTTCAGCCCGACTTCGGCAGCGCCGTCGTGCTTGCCAGCATTTTGTTTTTTATGTGCGTTGCTGGCGGAACCCGTTTTATATACCTTTTTTTCTCTCTGGCGCTGGCCTGCGCGGGCGCCATGGCGCTGGCAATTTCTTCGCCGTACCGTCTGCGCCGCCTGCTGGCCTTTCTTGACCCCTTTCAAGACGCCCACAACACCGGCTATCAGCTTGTGCAGTCTCTGCTGGCTATCGGCTCGGGCAGTTTTTTCGGCGTGGGTGTCGGGGCCAGCAAACAAAAAATGTTCTATCTGCCCGAAGCGCACAACGACTTTATCATGGCCGTGCTGGCCGAAGAAATGGGCTTTGTGGGCATGAGCGTGGTCATGGTGCTCTTTGGTCTGCTGTTCTGGCGCTGCTACAGGATCATTCAGGGACAGCGCAATCTGCGTGACCGTTTCACCGCTTTTGGCCTTACCACCATCCTTGCCATGGGCGCGGTCATGAATCTCGCGGTGGTTATGGGGGTGGCGCCGCCCAAGGGCGTACCCATGCCCCTCATGAGCTACGGCGGCAGTAACCTGCTTGCGACCATGCTTTGCGTGGGGCTGCTTATGAACTTTTCACGAACGGCGGACACATGGACATCAACATCCTCCTGACCACAGGCGGCACAGGCGGCCATATTTTTCCCGCTCTGGCCGTTGCCGAAGAAGTACGGCGAAGGCATCCCCAGGCCAGGCTGCTTTTCGTAGGTTCGCTCTACGGGCCAGAAGCACGTTTGGCCCGTGTGGCGAATATCCCCTTTGAAGGCTTGCCTGTGCGCGGGTTTCTGGGCCGTGGCCTGAAAGCGGTGGAAGCCGGTTTTCGCATGACCTGGGCCGTGGGCAAGGCTATGGGCATTGTCCGGCGTTTCAGGCCGCATGTGGTGGCGGGCTTCGGAAGCTACGCGGCGTTTGCGCCCATGCTGGCCGGACGCATGCTGGGCGTACCCATCGTGCTGCATGAACAAAACGCCATTGCAGGAGCGAGCAATCGTGTGCTGGCGCGTCTTGCACAGCGCATCTGCCTTTCTTTGCCGGACACCCGGGGCTTTGATCCTGCCAAGTGCGTTCGGACGGGCAATCCCGTTCGCGCCGGTGTGAGCGAAGCAGGGCGTCTGCCG
>NZ_JBAIYR010000119.1:0-5833 GCF_036763145.1 Desulfovibrio sp. 1188_IL3213
CCATCTTGCACTGGGCCACAATGTCCTTGAGTTCGGCCACGGCCCCCCTGGATACAACAATGCCCGCCACACCGCGTTCCAGAATACCTGCGGCAAGGCGGGCCTCGTCCAGTGTACCGGCTTCGGCCAGTACGCTGTCGCTCTGGGCCAGAAGGTTTTCTACAGGAATGACCTCCCAGCCGCGCGCCAACACCACGCGCTCGCCCTTGTGCAGCCGTTGCAGCACGGCTTCTTCATCGGCCTTGACGGCAAGCGTCGCCATAGGGGTTTCTTCGGCGGCCCATACAGGGCAGCGCGAAAGACCGGCCACCTGTTCCACATGCTCGGCGGGTACAATGACGCCGTCCACGCCCGATTCGAGGGCAAGCGTCACATCGCCCTTGTCAAAGGGGACACAGTTGAAATAGATGCGCGACATACTGCTATTCTCCCACCAAGGTGATGGCTTGGTCCACGCTGGCGTTTTCGTGCACGATGGCCCGCAGGGCCTTGACCAGGTTAACGCGGCTGGGATGCTGGAAAACGTTGCGGCCCACGGAAATGCCCGCGCCGCCTGCCTTGATGGAATCGTGTACCATCTGGAGTATCTGGCGTGTGGATTCCATGCGCTCGCCACCGGCAATGACCACCGGCACGCAGCAGGAGGCCACAACTTCCGCAAAACTGTCCACATCGCCGGTGTAGGGAACCTTGACGATGTCCGCGCCCAGCTCCACGCCCACGCGGGCGCAGTGGGCCACCACGTTTTTATCAAAGCCGTTCTGAATCTGCGGGCCGCGGGCGTACATCATCGCCAGCAGGGGGATGTGCCAGTTGTCGCAGGCTTCGGCCACTTTGCCGAGGTCTGCCAGCATGAGACGTTCGTTGGGGTCGCCCAGGTTGACGTGAACAGACACGCAGTCCGCCCCGTGTTTGATGCCTTCTTCCACCGTGCCGACCAGGGTTTTGGTGTTGCCGTTGGGCGTCAGGGCCGTGGAGGCGGAAAGATGGACGATAAGGCCGATGTCCTTGCCCGCACTGCGGTGCGAGCAGCGCACAAGGCCTTTGTGCATGAGCACGGCGTCCGCGCCGCCCAGGGCCATGTCGTTGACTGCCTCGCGCATGTCCACGAGGCCATCCACTGCACCGATAGTGACGCCATGGTCCATAGGAACGATAATGGTGCGCCCGTTATCCCGATTGATGATTCGTTCAAGGCGGACTTTTTTTCCAAGGTACATGGCTTGCTCCTTTTAGTTGTTGACGTGCGTTGTGCAGTCAAATTGCATAATGCCTGTAACCGTGGACCGCTCGGCGTGGGCATTTTGAAGAACCGGCTGCCCAGACAGAAAAAGGGCCGCCGGCGGTTTGCCTGCGGCCCTTTGAACTTCCTAACTTGTTTTTTAGCGTCAGCGAAGCTCCCGACCACAGGCATCCATAAAGTACGCAAAAAAATACCAGCTATAAAAGCCAGCGGCGTAGGCGGAGGTGTGGTTGGAAGAAATGCGTTGCATGAAAAATCCTTTTTGTTTCTTCAAAAACGTTACGCCGGGTAAAAATCGCTGTCAATACCTTTTGCGAAAAAAAATAAACGAACGGCTTTTTGCGCGCTGTGGCGGGATAGCGGGGCGGAGCAGGCGGAATGCCTGCCTTTGTAACACCATGGATCGTCAGTGGTTATTTACATGGTTGTGCAATTTCTTCGGAGGTTTGCGGCAGCACGTTTGTGCTTAAATACGCAAAAGGTGTTGTTTGAGCAAAAATACTGGTTGATCAGCCATTCAGTAGGGTGTCGTCTTCGTAACGGCGGGTCAAAGATATTGTCTGCGTGGTCTTTGGTTGAGGACGAGGAAAAGAATATTTTTTTATAAAGTTATAGATATCATGTTGTTAAATGTGTTTGGAGACGGGGCGACCGTGCCGGAAGAAAGTTTGCCTTGACAGCCTTGGGAAAGTTTTCTTAAAAGAAGACATGGCAAATGTTAACATTTAACTTTATACAATTTAAAATGCACGTCCGCGTGCATCCTGCCGAACTCACGCTGCCGACCTCGGCATCGGACAGGACGGACGCCCGGCATTTTGATGAACCCAAGCATCAGGAGGCAAAAATGAATCTCAGCAAATTTCCGCGTAGAGGATATGTGAAGGAGGCCACTCCTCTGGAGTTTCTGCCAACCTTCAGCAAGGCCCTTGGCGGCAGGGTCAACGTGTGGATCAAGCGCGACGACCTTTTGCCGGGGACCAGCGGGGGCAACAAGACCCGCAAGCTTGATTTTGCCATTGCCGACGCCCTGTCCAAAGGTGCGGATACCATCATCACCTGCGGGGCCGTGCAGTCCAACCACTGCCGTCTTACCCTGGCATGGTCGGTAAAAGAGGGGCTGGACTGCCATCTGGTGCTGGAAGAGCGCGTTGCCGGCAGCTATAATCCCGAAGCTTCGGGCAATAACTTTCTTTTCCGTCTCCTTGGCGTCAAGAGCACCACAGTGGTTCCCGGCGGCAGCCCCATGATGCAGGAAATGGAAAAACTGGCCGAAAAGCTGCGGGCCGAGGGCCGCAAGCCGTACATCATCCCCGGTGGTGCTTCCAATGCCATCGGCGCTCTGGGCTACGTGCAGTGCGCGCAGGAAATCATGCAGCAGATGTTTGACCGCGGCCTTGACTTTGACCACATGGTCGTCCCCAGCGGCAGCGCCGGAACCCATGCGGGCGTTCTGCTGGGCATGCTGGGCTGCAATATGAATATCCCCGTGACGGGCATTGGCGTGAACCGCAAAAAGCCCGTGCAGGAAGAAGCCGTGTATTCTCTCATGCTGGAAACTGCGGGTCTTCTGGGCGTTGGCGCTTCCTTGCCCAGAGAGGCCGTGGTGGCCTACGATGACTATGTGGGACCCGGCTATTCGCTGCCCACTCCCGCCATGGTGGAAGCGGTGCGCCTGCTCGCTTCCACAGAAAGCATTCTTCTGGACCCGGTGTATTCCGGCAAGGCCATGTCGGGCCTGATCGACCTTGTGCGCAAGGACCATTTTGCCGCAGGTTCCAATGTGCTTTTCCTGCACACGGGCGGTTCGCCTGCCCTGTACGCCTATCTTGACGAATTTCGCCAATAGACGGCGCGGGCCGCGTGGCTGAACACGCGGCCCCGATGTTATATTTCCCTCAGGGGAGAGGAAAAGAACCATGCAGAATGACAAGTTGAAAATGTACGGCGGCATATGGGGCGGGCTTGTTCCCCTTGCCATACTGGTGGTGGGGCTTGTGTGGCTTTCTGTGGCGGGGCGGGGCGGAACCAAGCCGTTCTGGGCCTGCGCGTGGCTGGCGCTGGCGGTGGGCTTGTTTTTTGCCAGAAGCAAAGAGGAGTACTGCAAGGCCGCCATGCGCGGCATCGGCGACAAGACCGGCATTGTCATCGTGACGGCCTGGTTGTTCGCGGGGGTGTTCGGCAAGCTTATGGCTGCCGGGGGACTGGTGGATGGCCTGTTGTGGCTCGGCATGACTACCGGGGCGCAGGGAGCGGTGTTTACCCTGCTGGTGTTCGCCGCGGCCATGCTTTTTTCACTGGGTACGGGAACCAGCACCGGAACATGCATTGCCCTGACCCCGGTGCTCTACCCTGCGGGATATTTTCTGGGGGCTGACCCTGCCATGCTCGGGCTGGCAATTCTGTCCGGCGCGGCCTTTGGCGACAATCTGGCCCCCATATCAGACACGACCATCGTGTCTGCCTATACGCAGGGCGCCACCATGCGCGATGTGGTGCGAAGCCGTTTTCCTCTCTGCATTGTGGCGGCGGCCTTCAGCGCGCTGGTATTCATGATTTTTGGGGGCGGGGGCGAGACCGCGGTTCTGCCCGCCATACAGGCCGACCTGAATCCGTCCGGCATATTTATGCTGTTGGCCCTCATTGTGGTTGTGGTGGCGGCGCTCAGCGGCAGGCATATCATCGAGTCACTCATTTACGGTAACGTCACGGCGGCTTTGGTGGGCATGCTTATCGGCACGCTCAAGCCCGGTGACATTTTCGGCATTCCCGCCAAGGCCGGGGCTTCCACGGGGATTATCCAGTCCGGTATTGACGGCGTGGTGGGGGCCATTATTTTTGCCATCCTTATTCTTGCCGTCACCCAGATTCTGGTGGAATGCGGCATAATGACCAAGATTCTGGAATTTGCCCACAAGAGTGTGGTCAGCACCGTACGTCAGGCCGAGCTGTTCATCGTGGGGGTGACCATTCTGGCGTCCATTCCCATTTCCGCCAATGCTCCGGCGGAACTGCTGGTGGGGCCGAGCCTTGTGCGCCCCATCGGCGAAAAGTTCAACCTCGCCCCGGCACGGCGCGCAAATCTTATGGACTGCGCGGTATGCACCATCTTCTTTATTCTGCCGTGGCACATTGTGGTAGCCGCCTGGTACGGCGCCATGGTGAGCGCGGCCGAAAGTTACGGTATTGCGGCGCCGCCCATCAGTACGGCCCTGTATAATCCGTATTCGTGGGCTTTGCTGGCAGTGCTGATATTCTCTGCCGTCACCGGCTGGAACCGTCGTTATGCCACGCCTGAGGACACAGTGACAGAAACGGCCTGATAGACCGGCCGAACACTAACGGCTGATGCACCGGCCGAACACTCTGTGTCATACTCAGGGGCGGCAGGCGGAATGCTTTTATTCCGGCTGCCGCCGCTTCAATTGTATCAACAAGGTCTTTTTGCGGGCAATTTCATTGTAAGGCTGTTCTGGCGGCAGCGGGAGCAGGCGTCAGCCGTGTCGAGGCGTCAGCACAGTTTACCTTGGCGAACAGAGACAGAAGCGGGCTCCTGCAGACATTGAGAATATATAAGGGTAACATGCTCTATGGACAAGGCATCATAATTTGCTAAGACTAGCCCAGGCAAACACATGAGGAGCAAACATTGAGCCACGTTCAGACTTACAGCGCACAGGCCATAGACTACATCAAGCAGTGTCTGCTTGACGGAAGGCTTGCGCCCGGCGATCCCATTCGCGAAACAGAAATCGCCGAGCATCTCGGCATCAGCCGCGGCCCTGTGCGCGAAGCCCTGCAAACCCTTCTGCAGCAGGGGCTTGTGACCGGGCTGCCGCAAAAGGCCAAGCATATACGCCATCTTACGGCACAGGAAATTGAAGACAGCTATTGCCTTGGGGGAACGCTGGAAGGGGCCTGCATTGTCCAGTCCATGAACAAGTGGGATGATGCCGCCCTGGCCGAGGTAAAGGCCATACTGGACGAGATGGCGCGGCAAAGCCGCAATGCCACAGGGCTTTCGAGCATGAGCCTTGTGGACGAAGCTTTTCATGACGCGTTGCTTTCGCGCTGCTCTAACAGGCTGATGGTCAATACGGCGCGCAATTCCTGCGCCCATATTTCAAAGTTTCTCTACTATAAATGCTGGGATACGCTCTTTTCGCCCCAGGAATTTTATGAGCGCCATACGGTCATTTACGATGCCCTGTGCAGCCGCGACCAGCAACGTATCGAGCGCGTCCTGCGCGAGCATTATGCCGAGTCCGGGCGGCGTCTTGGGCTTCAGTGCGGCCAGCGCTAGGCAGGAGCGGCTCACCGTAAACGTCTGCTCTGGGCGGACCCAGAGCATTTAACACTTGAAATGCTCGCTTACGGCAGGCAAAAGCCTGCCTTCTCGCATTTCGTGGCAAGGATTTTCAGGAAAATCCTTGCAGAGCAGTTGACTCGTTTCATTCGTAAACTGCTCTAGAGCAGATTAACTTTGAGAATATACATTCTCAAAGTTTAAGGCACGCTCACTTCGGCGTTTAACCGCGCAGATAAACTGCGCTTACGCCTCCGTAGCGAACGTCTGCTCACGCAGCCGCC
>NZ_JBAIYR010000120.1:0-5826 GCF_036763145.1 Desulfovibrio sp. 1188_IL3213
CTCCCGCGCTGCGGCGCTGCTTTTGTCCAGCTGCCAGCGGGTCAGGCCGTTGAGCACGCAGCGTCGGCCGTCTTTTGTAACGGCATAAAGATGCTCAAGGGTCTGGGCCATGTCGCTTCTGGCCGTCTTTCCGGCCGAGGGACAGGCATTGGCCCAGATGGGCAGGCCCCATTGCCGCGCCGCCTGGCGGATATACTTTTTCTCCACCAGCATGAGCGGACGGATAAGCCGCAGTTTGCCGTCAAAAAAAGGCTCGTTCATGCTCATGCCGTCCACGCGCCCGTTGCGGCAGATGTTCATGAAAAACGTTTCCACCAGATCTTCGGCATTATGGCCCAGGGCAAGATGGGTAAGCCCGTACTGCGAACAAAGCTCAAACAGCCTTTTACGGCGCAGCCAGGCGCAGCGGAAACAGGCCGAGCGGCGCAGGTTTTTTTCTGAGTGGGCGTCAGGCCCGTGGCTTGTGACCTCAAGGTGGGCGGGAATGCCGTGCTCCGCCAGCCAGGGCAAAAGTGCCGCGTGGCTTTGGGCGTCAAAACCGGGGTTGAGGTGCAGAGCCATGATTTCAAAGCGAAAAGGTACGATTCCCTGACGTATTTTAAGCGTTTTCAGCAGCACAAAGCTGTCCACTCCGCCGGACGCCGCCACCCCCACCCGGCAGCCGGGCCAGAGCATGCCTGCCATCTGCATGGCCTTGCCCGCGCTTTTCACGCAGACTTCCTGCGCGAAAGACCGTTTTTCTCTGCTCATGACTGGCAATCTCCTTAAGAATGGTCTATGCTGTCCGACGCCTTTCCCGGCTCTTGACAGGTACAGAGGCGGCCTATATCATATCTTATTTCAGCAGGCAAAGCCTGCACTCAGGCGTATCCCGCGCCCGACCCCCTTTACAAACGGTCGGGCGGTATTATTTCAAAAAACGAACTGCGGCGAAGTCTTTCGCCACAGATTGGCGGCCCCCGGCCGCCCACACTACGGAGGCAGCATGGCCCGTATTACTGTTGAAGATTGCCAGGAGCGCGTGGACAACCGCTTTCTGCTGGTGCAGATGGCTATCAAGCGTGTGCATCAGTACCGCGAAGGTTACGAACCCCTTGTGGAATCGCGCAACAAGGAAGTGGTCACCGCCCTGCGTGAAATAGCCGCGGGCAAAGTGCTGCCCGATGACGATGCGCTTTACACGCCGCTTGACGGGCAGGCCCCCACGGCTGAAGAAAACTAGAGCAGTTTACGAATGAAATGAGTCAACTGCTCTGCAAGGATTTTCCTGAAAATCCTTGCCACGAAATGCGAGCAGGCAGGCTTTTGCCTGCCGTAAGCGAGCATTTCAAGTGTTAAATGCTCTAAAAAACCTGCCTGACTCCCCTGCCGCAAGGCAGGCTGCGAAAAACATAACAATGCGGCCCACGCGGCTCATAAAGCGCGGAAAACCGTTTTTTATCCGCAGCCGGACAAAAAGCATCGGCCTTACGGCATCCGGCCCAAAGCGGGCCGGGATAAAAGGCGCTTAGATTCCCGCGCGGCGGTTGCCATAAGGCGGCCGCCGCGCCTGCGAATACAACCTTTAACCCAGGCGCACAAGCACGCAGCCACCGGAACCCATGATGGAGCTTGATTACTACGAGGTGCTGGGCGTCAGCCGCAGCGCCGGTGATGATGAGATTAAGAAGGCATACCGCAAGCTTGCCCTCAAGTACCACCCGGACCACAACCCGGGCGATCACGAGGCCGAACAAAAATTCAAGCAGGCGGCAGAAGCCTACGAGATTCTGCGCGATGCGGAAAAACGCGCCCGCTACGACCGCTTCGGCCATGCCGGGGTGCAGGGTGGGGCCGGCGGCTTCGGCAGCAACGAAGACATCTTCGCCCACTTCAGCGACATTTTCGGCGACCTGTTTGGGTTTTCCTCTGCCCGTGGGCCTCGGCCCATGGCCGGATCAGACCTGCGCTACAACCTCACCATTACTTTTTCCCAGGCCGCCAATGGTGATGAGATCACCCTTTCCCTGCCCAAGCACGTCACCTGTGGCGACTGCAAAGGCAGCGGCGCAGCCCCGGGCAGCAAGACCGAAACCTGCCGCCACTGCAACGGTTCCGGTCAGGTGCGGCGTTCGCAGGGCTTTTTCCAGATCGCCATGCCCTGCCCGTCTTGTGAAGGCACGGGCCGCGTCATCAGCAAGCGCTGCCCCAAATGCAAGGGCGAAGGCATTGTTACCGACACCCGCGAACTGGTGGTGCGTGTGCCTGCCGGAAACTTCTCTGGCGGCTGCCTGGGCAGGCCCGATGACGGCTGTGCGTGGGAATTGCACTTCTGCATGCCGGATAAACGGCATAACTACGTTGAAAGTATCCCTGCAAAAAAACATGCTCTTGCCCATGCTTGAGCCTTTGCCGAACCAGGCAAGGAGGAACTCATGAATTTCAGAGAATTGGTTGAAAAGGCGCGTACCTGCCGCCGCTTCGCTGAAGAGCGGCCACTGACCATGAATGATCTGGAATGGCTTGTGGATTGTGCCAGGCTTGCGCCTTCGGCCAGAAATGCCCAGGATTTGCGGTTCAGCCTTGTTGCCCAGGGCGAAACCTGCAAAAAACTTTTTTCCCTCACCCGCTGGGCAGGCGCGCTCAAGGACTGGGGCGGGCCGCACCCCGGCGAACAGCCCACGGGCTTTATCACCATTTTCATGCCGCAGGGCGGCACTGAGCTGACATTCTACGATGTGGGCATTGCCGCCCAGACCATACAACTGGCAGCCAGCAGCCGTGACTGGGGCTGCTGCATCATCAAATCTTTTGACCATCAGGCCGTACCCGCTCTCTTGCAGGTTCCGGCCAGCCTGAAACCCGCGCTGGTGCTCGGCCTGGGCGCGGCCAAAGAAACGCGCGTTGTGGCTCCGCTGCCCGCAGACGGCAATACCACCTATTGGCGCGACGCGCAGGGGGTTCACCATGTTCCCAAAAGAACCTTGGACGATCTGATTATCGGCCGTTTCTAGGGGCTTCCGGGAGTACCTGCAAGGGCAGCTTCGAGCCGTACCCAGCAGTGTCCAACCGCTTCAGCCGCACCCATGTACCCAACTGTACTCTGGGCGCGTATATGAGCGATTCAGGAAATTCTGGGGCGTTTATATGGGTACGTTTTCAGAAGGCGCTGAGTGCGGGCAGCATTGGTAATGCTCTTCTTCCCTTTGTCTGGCTGGAAAATTGTGCAAAAGCAGCAAAAAACTTGTTGTCAGCCAGCGATGCGGCAACGGTCCGGACATGCCAGGGCTGTTTCATGAACCAACTGCTCCGGCAGGATAATTTCACAGGCTGGCAAAATTCGAAGCGCCCGCCCCACAGTTCCAACCGTGCGCGTTTGCACGGTCAGGCGTGGGACGGGCGCTCACCAGTGACGGGTACGTGTGCATGACGGCTGCTTGCCTGTGGCGGCGCTTGCTTATGGGCGGCTGCGCCTGTCGCGGATGATTGTCTGTAATAGTCTGAAATACCTGACGCAGCGCAATTGCAGAACCAAACGTCACCAGCCGCCATGCGGTGTCGTCTGGCCCGGATTAACGCTCTGCAGGGCATGTTTTTCAGCAAAAAAAGTGAGGGCTGCCCCACTACTGACAGCCCTCTTTTTTGTACGTCCTGCATTCTGAGATAATTAACCGCAATGCGGCTATGGCCGCGGCTGCCGGCGTTGCATGCCACGAAATGCAACGCAGAGGCGCTCAAACGGCACTCTTTCTCACGAACACACCCACGACGCACAAATATGCGTATCAAAACATTTTTCAAACAGTATGCCTTTACGGCGCCGGAATCCACCCCGGCGCTTCAATCGCCGTTGTCATGCAGACAAAGGATGGCGCCCTGTCTCTTGCCACCTTCCTTGGCATTATACAAAGCCTTATCGGCCATTTTATAAAAGTCTTCATAGCTGTGGCGCCCTGACTGGCTGTAGGCAACCCCAACGCACATCCCTATGCACATGCCGTCAACCAGAGGCTCTTCCAGCTTGGTCGCAAGGTTTTTGCTGACACGAAAAATCCTTTCCTGCGGCATATTCTGTACAAAAACGGCAAACTCATCACCGCCAAGCCGAAAAATGGTATCATCCTTGCGAAAGCCCTGCCCCAGCAGAGCGGCAAAGGCCTTCAGCACCGCATCGCCCACCGCATGTCCGGCGGTGTCGTTAACCGCCTTGAAATCATCCAGATCAAAAATAAGCAAAGCCGCACTGGTGCTGGTTCCGTTCGTTGCTGCCAACCGTGAAGCAACAATGCTTTCGCCCGCAGCCCGATTGTAAATACCGCAAAGAGGGTCTTTTTCCGCCCGGCGCACCAACGCGTCCCTTTCCTTGATGCTGGCATGCACGTCTTTAAGAAAACCTATGATGCCGAGTTCATGAGTGCATGGATCGCTGTAGCTCACAACTGTCAGGCTGTGCCAGGTAAAGGGCGAGCCGACCTTGAGCCTTGCGCGCACCTCGCAGGTACAGTCATCTTCGTCACACAGGGCAAGGCGGATAAGCCTGATGATCTTTTCATTCTGCCCGGAGGCCAAAAGACCGTGACGTAAAAGGGCTTTCGGCACACTTCGGGCTTTAAGCAGACCACCGCACGAAGCCAGGCCCTGATCAAGATTGCTGATGATTCCGGTAACCGGATCCATCTGAAAAACCATATCCACAGTGCTGTGCAGCAGCGCTTCAAGGCGATTACGGTTTTTTGCCAGATCATTTTCTTTGTTCACACGTTCGGTGATATCCTGAAAAAGACAGGTGCAATAGCCGTACTGGGGCTGATGACAGGTTACGGCAAGATGTCTGCCCAGCGATGCCCAGAAGCCGGTCATTTCCTGTATATGTCCCTGGTAGGCCGTCTTCCAGAAAATTTCCAGCCATACTCTGTCCAGCTTCAGATGGGAGTCAATAAGAGAAACTCCGGTCAGCCATTCGCGGGGAACACCAAAAAGCGTGAAAAGAGCCTCATTGCCATAAACAACCATCAAGTCGCAGGGACGGCCCATCATATCCAGATCTACCCGCATAACCGCGAGGGCCTGAGGCAGGCCCTGCAGAAAATCCAGACGGTTCCCGCAAGCAAGGGGCGCTTCACGAGCGAGTGTCTGAAAAAAACCTGCAGAACGTCCATCCACAGCTTTCATCTGACGCTCCACACGCCGGCCGTAACCGGTCTTAGAAAAAACTTGGTACAACAACTTTCGAGGTCCATACCGTACATCCGACATATTTATAGCAAAAACTTATATAGCTTTTATCATATTAAAATACAGCAATACTGTCAATAATTCCTAACAATAATTTTCTGTCAATGTTTTAAACACGGCCAAAACAGTGCGCATCTTTTAAAAAAATAAAAAAAGCGATGCGGAGATGCATCGCCCAATGCAAAGGATCAACATTTTTCTGTAATAATTAAAAACGCTTTGCCGAGTCACCGACAGGAGGCAGAGCGGACAGAAAAAGATGAATACACAGAGTCACCAAGACAAAAACCGTGATGCGGGTCAGACATAAAAAATGTACTTACCTATACCGACGGCCTGTTCACGCCTCATGAAGAAATATTTTACGTTTTGGCCGCAGCGGTCACCGAAATGGCTGTCCCTTACGCCCGGCCATAACGCAAAAGCCACTGATTAAAAACCTCGGCCAGCAAAGAGTCACCCATAGCGTATGCCGCACGGCGGGCATGTTGCACACGCGCCTTGGCTTTTCCTTCCCGACGGTCCGCACCGGATGGCCCTGTCAGGGCGGCCCGCACCGAAGCCGCGCTGTCCGGCCCTTCCACGGCGGCCGTAAGACGCAGCAGCCTTTCA
>NZ_JBAIYR010000121.1:0-5816 GCF_036763145.1 Desulfovibrio sp. 1188_IL3213
AGCACCTCCGGCGGCATGCTTGACTTCTTGCGCCCGTGGTGGTCTTACCCCTATGGGCATCCGGAAAAAACAAAAAACATTAAGCTGTTACAGGGACTTGTGAAATCTGGAGGAAATCAGCGTGGCATCCACCAAGGCCATGTGCAGCCAGATGCTCATGCTGACCCTCATGGCGCTCTATTGGGGCGTGCGCAAGGGCTGCCTGTCTGCCGGGGAATGCCGTGAGCACCTCACGGTGCTTGAAAACCTGCCCGCCCTGCTGGACGACAATCTGCCCGCCCTGCACGAGCGTGCCAAGGAGATCGCGCGCAAATACTCGCAGGTGCACAATTTCTTCTATCTCGGACGCGGCCACTGCTATCCGCTGGCTCTGGAAGGTGCGCTCAAGCTCAAGGAGCTTTCCTACATCCACGCCGAAGGCTATGCCGCCGGCGAGATGAAGCACGGTCCCATCGCCCTTATTGATCCGAATTTTCCCACCTTTGCCCTGGCCCTCAATGACGCGCTCTTGCCCAAGGTCAAGTCCAATATGGTGGAAGTGCAGGCCCGTCAGGGCAAGGTTATTGCCCTCACCAACAAGGGTGTGGAACTGGACGTCGAGGACCGGTGGGATATCCCCGAACTGCCCGCGCCGCTTTCTGCCTTTGCTGCTCTGCCCGCGCTTCAGCTTTTCAGCTATGAAACTGCGGATTATCTGGGCAAGGATGTGGATCAGCCCCGCAATCTGGCAAAGAGCGTTACGGTTGAATAGCGCGTAATCTAGAGCAGTTTCACTTTGAAATTGCTCTGGCGACTGCGCGAGCAGACGCCCGCCGCGAAGGCGTAAGCGCAATTTATTTGCGCGGTTAAGCGCCGAAGCGAGCGTGTTTTAAACTTTGAAAATGTACATTTTCAAAGTTAATCTGCTCTAGAGCAATTTCACTTTGAAATTGCTCGGACGGCTGCGTGAGCAGACGTTCGCTACGGAGGCGTAAGCGCAGTTTATCTGCGCGGTTAAACGCCGAAGTGAGCGTGTCTTAAACTTTGAGAATGTATATTCTCAAAGTTAATCTGCTCTATAAGAATAACTTGATATATATGGCCGACCCGGAATCTCCGGGTCGGCTTTTTTGCGTCGTTTCACGGTAAGGCTGCCTTATGTTTTCCGGCATGAAAATGGGCAGCCATGCGTCGTTAAGAGCATTCAAGACTGCTTTCCTATGTAGAATTTTTTGGCTATACTGGCTGAGCGCTCCGAAAAAAATGACGGTTTTTTGGAGCCTCCAATCTGCCCACTCCGGCAAAGACATACCATGGACAAACTGGCAAAAAGAAAAATCCGTATATTTTATTATGTTACTGGGCTGTTGGCGTTGATTTTGATGTCGGTGGCCCTGTCAATTCCGTATTTCATTTCGGTGCGCGATCAGTTTGACAAAATGGTCGAGGAATCAAAATCCCGTATTTTTTCAGAGAAAAAACAGTCCCTTGTGGAAAGGGTGGAAAGGCTCGACGCACAAATCAGCGCCATGCGCACCACTGTGTATGCGGAATACCAGACCATGGCAAAAGCCTTGTGCGCTATGCTCGGCACACTGGGCATGAGCACCAGCAATATAGTTGAGGCTTTTGACCCCCTGACGAGCAAGCGTACCACACGATTCGCCCTGCATATGCCAGGCATTGGTCTTGCTGTTTTTGACAGGGCCGCCAAGAAAATTCTGTGGACGGATGAAGAAGACCTCGCCCATCTGCTGCTGGAGCGGCTTATGAAGGGGCGGACCGAGCCGTCAACGGATTTTCCTGTCTGGGCTGTGGGGCAGATTGGGGGGGCCCGGGAAGTTGTTGTTTTCGGTACGGACTGGGCCGTGGATGAAATCGCCAAAAAACGCTGCAAGGCCATTATCCGCAGCGTACGGTTTTCTCTTAACCAGTACGTATGGATCAATGAGGTGCACAACTACAGCGGCGGCCCGGGCTATGCCGTGCGGGCCGTGCATGTTGGCGAGCCGGATACCGAGGGCATGTCCCTGTCCACAGAAATGGCGGATATCAAGGGCAACCTGCCGTACAAGGAAGAGCTGGAAGGCGTTGTTGCGCACGGAGAGATATTTTTAACCTATTATGCAAAAAAACCTGGTTCTGACGAGATAAGTGAAAAGCTCACATACGCAAAATTATACAAGCCGTTTAACTGGATTGTATGTACGGGCATCTATACCGACGATATGGATTCCATCGTACAGAAGCGTGAAGACGATTTCCGGAGCGCATTCAATGACCAGATACTCTCCTTTGTCAGAATCATCTCCATAATGGCCCTGATGTACGCCGTTCTGATGATTTTTTTCGAGCGGCACCTGACGGGCATGGTTGATGGCTTTATTGCCAAGCTTAAGGAAGACGAAACCGCACTGCGGGAAGAGAAAAACAAGCTCGACGAGGCATACAACAAGCTTGAGCGCGTCGCCTACTATGATTTTCTTACGGGGTTGCTCAACCGGCGCGCCATGTATGAGCGTATTGAAGAGGAACTTTCGCGCGCGCAGCGTGAGGGACTGCAATTCTGCCTTGTGCTGGCCGATATCGACCATTTCAAGGTTGTGAATGACACCTACGGGCATGACGCGGGCGATATGGTGCTGCGCTCCGTTGCGAAAATTTTTCAGAACAATATCCGTCATGAAGACTGCGCCTCCCGCTGGGGCGGCGAGGAGTTTCTTATTCTGGCTATTTCCTGCGGCCTTGCGGATGGCCTTACGCTGGCGGAAAAGCTGCGCAAGACCGTGGAGCAAACCCCCATCCGCACAGAAACGACGATCATCAATGTCACCATCACTCTGGGAGTGGTGGAATACACCAGGGGCAAGGCGTTCAACGAACTTATCAAAGAGGCGGATTTTTATCTTTACGAGGGCAAACGCCAGAGAAACTGCGTCATGTCCAGTTCCGGTACGGTGAAGGAAGACTAGGGCTGGCCCCGGTCAGGAGTCTTTGCGGGGAAGGGGGCCGTTTGCGAGGGCTTTGGCTTGCGGTACTCTGCGCATCTATCCGAGTTTTAAGGTATACTTTGCAGTCTGGGCGCGTGCGGCCTGTCCCTCGGTGACTTGCGGCATGGTGGCCCCGCATGCCCGCGGCGGCTTTTTGCCTGTGACAGCATCACAAAAGCCGCGCCAGCCCCTGCACTGCCCTTTTAACAGGAAATATTATCACCTTGTCAGATTGGCGGAAATGGTCTAGATTCTTAGCCGTAAAACAGCGCATACCGTCCCGCGCCATGCGGGCATGGTTGCAGCGTCGGGGTTTCGGCGCTGCAAAAGCCGATTACGCGGCAAAGCGCGTCTGCCGCAGCAATGAGGTTATCATGGCCCGTAAAAAAAATACCGGCATCTATGTAGCGGCGCTGCTGCTTTTTCTTGGCGGCGTGGGCTATCTGGTGTATTCCGGCTTTTCGGAAAACAGCGTCTACTTTCTGAATGTTTCCGAAGCTCAGGCCGCCACGCCGGACAAGCTGGCTTCCGCCCGGCTTTTCGGCACGGTCGCCCCTGACGGCATTGAAAAGTCCGCGTCGGGAACCGGAGTCAATTTTCTTCTTGCTGACAAGGACAATGCCGGTCAGTCCATAAAGGTGCGCTACAGCGGAACCGTCCCCGATACCTTCAAGGCGGGCGCCGAGGTCATTGTGGAAGGCGGCATGGACGCCCAGGGCCACTTTGTGGCAAAAACCCTCATGACCAAATGCCCGTCCAAATATCAGAAAGAAAATCGCCAGAGCTGACGTCAGCCCCTGATGGAACAACAGGCCCGGCATTGCCGGACACATCGCGCATGGGGCGCGCTGCCGTATCCGGTATGGCGCATGACCCCGCAGCACGGTCCACGAGGCCGGTAAAAGGAGTTACATGTACGTTTTTGCCTTTGCCCTCCTTCTTTTGGCCTTGCTCGCCTCCCTGGGCGGCGGCGGTCTGGCCCTGCTGCAACTGTGGCAAGGACGTGAAGACTCCCTGCGTCTTGTTGAAAAGGCCCATATAGCGGTCAGCGGCGCGCTGCTCATTGCTTCGGCCATACTGCTGCACGCGCTTTTCTGGTTTGATTTTCAGGTGCAGTACGTTGCCAGCTACACGGACCGCATCCTGCCGGTTTTTTACCGGCTTACGGCTTTTTGGGCCGGGCAGCCCGGCTCCATGCTTTTCTGGGCGCTGGCCGTGGGCGTCAGCGGTTCTCTCTTCGCATGTACGCGCGCCTATAAGGGTATCAGCCGCTCCACGCGGCTGTGGTACTGGGCCTTTTTTTATACGATCATGGCTTTTTTTGCCCTTATCCTTACCAACTGGAGCAATCCCTTCATGCTCCAGAATCCTGTTCCCGCTGACGGCAACGGCCTGAACCCCCTGCTGCAAAACCCCGGCATGATCATTCACCCGCCCCTGCTTTTCCTGGGGTACGGCGGTTTTACCATCCCCGCCTGTCTTGCTCTGGCCCAGGCCCTTTCAGGCAAGGCCGACACCGAGGGGGAATGGTTCCGTATCTCGCGCCCGGTGATCATTCTGGCCTGGCTGTTCCTGACGGCCGGCATCGTGCTCGGCGCGTGGTGGGCCTATATGGAACTTGGCTGGGGCGGCTACTGGGCCTGGGACCCGGTGGAAAACGCTTCACTCATTCCCTGGCTCATCGCTTCCGCAGCCCTGCATACCCTTATTGTCGAAGACCGCCGCAACAAGCTTGGGCGCGTCAACGTGGCTATGATGGCCCTGACCACGGTTTCGGCCTTTTTCGCCACATATCTTGTCCGCAGCGGCGTTATCGATTCCGTGCATGCCTTTGGCGACGGCAGCGTGGGAACTCCCCTGACCTTGTTTATTCTGGCGGGACTGGCTGTTTCCCTGTGGGTTCCGCTGACAAGCCCCTGCAGGGGCCGTCCCCTGTCCGGCCTGGACAGCCGCGAGGGCTTTCTGACCCTTGTGGCCTGGGTGCTGTTGGCGCTTGCGGGTATTATTCTTGTAGCCACCATGTGGCCTGTCATCAGCAAGCTGTGGTCTACCGCGCCGCGTGGCCTTGACGCCAACTTTTACAATCGCGTCTGCCTGCCCCTGGGCGCGCTGCTCATGCTTATGATGGCGGCCTGCCCCTGGCTTGGCTGGGGCGGCGGCGTGCGCAACAAAAAAGCCTTTTTTGCCGTGGTGGCTGCTTTTATTGTCAGCGGCGCGGCTATCTGGCTCATGGGCTACCGTCAGCCCACGGCCCTGCTTGGAGCAGCCTCTTCCGTGGCGGTTCTGACGGGCGTGGTCTTTCAGTTGGCCGACCGGTCTGTGCGTCGCCAGCCCAACAGCCTGGGCGCTCTGGGCGCGCACCTCGGCATGGCGCTCATGGCGCTCGGCATTGCCTTTTCCGGCCCCTACAAGATTGAGCGTGACATCCACTTCACCGTGGGTCAGACCCATACCCTGGCCGAGTACAAGGCCACCCTGCTTGAACTGGAAGAAGGCAGCCGCCCCGGCTATGAATACATTGCAGCCAAGGTGCGCATCACCGACAAAAACGGTAAGGAACTTGGTATTGTAGCGCCGGAGCGCCGCCTGTACGAAAAATTCGGCAGCATGCAGTTTTCCGAGGTGGACGTGATTCCGAGCCTCGGCGACGAACTGTACGCCTCGTTACTGGGGCTTGATGAAGACTCTCATGTGGTGGTCAAGCTCAGCATAGAACCTCTTGTCAACTGGCTGTGGATAGGCGGCACGCTCATGTGCCTTGTACCCCTGCTGGGTCTGCGCCGCCGCAAGCCCGCCGATGCCGTCGAGGCTGCGGAACTGGCCGATGGCCTGGAAGACGAGGACGCC
>NZ_JBAIYR010000122.1:0-5811 GCF_036763145.1 Desulfovibrio sp. 1188_IL3213
TTTGCCAGCCGCTGCTGCGTCTGCGCCGTGTGCCAGGCGTTGAGTCCTATGCACAGAAGCGGATACACAATAACCCAGGCCAGGGTCAGCCGCATGAGACCCCGCCGCGCGCGCCACCTCCAGACCGCCCAGAGCAGGGGCAGGGTCAGCAGCAGGTCTATGATAAAGACCGCATTCAGGCGCACCCGTTCATGCGAAAAGGGCAGATAGATCATGGTTCCGTATGTGGTGATGACATCCAGCCAGATGTGCAGCAACACCATGCAAACCATAAACAGCCAGACTTTTGTAAAGCTCCAGCATCCCGGCGTGCTTGGACGCCACAAAGGGCGCGACAGCAAGGCCAGCAGCAGCCCCAACAGCGGCGCTGCCGCCAGCGAATGGGTAATGCCCCGGTGCAGCAGCAGGAATTGCAGGGGAGTATGGCAAAAAAGCACATCTATATCAGGCGAGGCCGCCGCGAGAGCGGCCAGCGGCACGGCCCAACGGGTGGCGGGGCGGTGCGGTGCGGCCAGCATGGCAACTGCGCCGCTGGCGGCATGCGTAATAGGGTCCATAGGTTATTGCTTGAAAGGGCTGCGTTGTTTGGGAAAAGCCCTGTATTCCGGATGTTCCGGGTTTTGGTCGCGGTCAAGGCCGTGCGCGCGGTTGAACTGCTGCAACCGCCATTGCTGCGTATTGGCCATGACATCGGGCCTGTTTCGCATATAGAGCAGTTGTTGTGTCCGACTGGACCCCATGATGGGGTAACGCAGCTGGTCTTCGGCAGCTACGCCCTGCGCCGTTGCGGAAACGTCGCTGGAGGTTCCCGCTCCTATGTCTTTGGGACCGCACCCGGCCAGCAGGCATGCCAGGACAAGACTGCATATGGCGGCCCGGGCCGGAAAGCGACGGTTGAATATGCTGCTCATGCTGTACAGTATAGTCCCGGCGGCGGCATACGGCAAGAGGGTGTGTCGTTGCCATCCCTAATTACCGGGAGGGGCGGGCAGCATGCATTCATGCCGTCATGCGGGGAAGCTGCTTGCGCCCAAATGCCTGATTTTCGCCATGCTGCGGCCCGAAAACGGTGTGTCTGCGGCCCGCTTTTTTACTTCCGCTTGCCATGCGGATCACATCAGTCTATGCTGCTGCATTGATTGCGCAACCGTGCGGCCTTGCCGCGCATTACGTACAGGAGTTGCCATGCGCCCCGCCCATTGCGGCATTACCCCCGAAGGCTGGCCCTGCATTGGCCTGACCGGATTTTCGGCCCTTGTTTTTGCCGCCCTTGGCTGGTGGCCTCTGGCCCTTGTTTTTCTGGCCCTGTGCTGGTTCAGCATGCATTTTTTCCGCGATCCCGAGCGCGTGACGCCCCAGGGCGAAGGTCTTGCCATCAGCCCTGCCGATGGAAAAGTTATCCGCATTGAAGAAAAAAACGATCCTTTCAGCGGTGAAAAACGCCTGTGCATCAGCATTTTCATGAACGTTTTCAACGTGCATGTGAACCGTTCGCCCGTGGCCGGAACAGTAGAAGACATCCGCTATTTTCCCGGCGCTTTTGTCAATGCCGCCTTTGACAAGGCCGCTACCGACAACGAGCGCTGCGCCTACAGCCTGCGTGATGCCGAGGGAAAGCAGTGGAGCATGGTGCAGATCGCGGGGCTTGTGGCCCGACGCATTGTCTGCCGCACCGATGTGGGCGACACCCTTGAGCGCGGGCAGAAGTACGGCATGATACGCTTTGGCTCACGTGTTGACCTTTACCTGCCTGAAGGATATGTTGCGGCTGCGCAGTTGGGGCAGCAGGTTTTTGCCGGGCAGTGTGTAGTGGCCCGCGCAAAGCAGAGCTAGCTTTTTACAGCGCTATAACGGCCCCTTGGGCCATATTGGTGAAGCATGACCACAGAAGCCAAAAAGCCGCGCAAAGGAGTATACCTCCTGCCGAACATGATCACGACGCTGAGCATGTTTCTCGGCTTTTTGTCTATGGTCTGGGCCGGGCAGGGGCGCTTTGAGGCCGCCTGCATGGCTATTCTGCTTTCCGCCGTTATGGACGGGCTTGACGGCAAGGTGGCCCGCCTGACCAATACGGCCAGCGAGTTCGGCGTACAGTATGACTCGCTTTCCGACCTTGTGGCCTTTGGCCTTGCCCCCGCCATGCTGCTCTGGCAGTGGCAGTTGCAGAGCTTTAACCGCGTGGGCATTGCCGCGGCCTTTATTTACGCCGCCTGCGGAGCCTTGCGCCTTGCGCGTTTCAACGTCAGCACCGCGGCTGCTGGCAAGCGCTTTTTTATCGGCCTGCCCATTCCCGCCGGCGGCTGCACCATTGTGACTTTCGTGTTTTTTGCCGCTCTTTTCCCTGAAGTCTTGCAGCCTGTTACGCCCTATGTGGCCCTTTTGCTGGCCTTGGGCGTGGGTACATTGATGGTGAGCCGGGTGCGGTATTTTTCCTTTAAGGAATACGACTTTTTGCGCGCGCACCCTGTTCGCGCCATGCTTGCCTTTTTGCTCATTCTTGCCACCGTCATTTCTTTTCCCCGCGTCATGGGCTTCGTGCTCTGTGCCGTGTATATTGCCGGTGGTCTCATCTACACCTTCGTGATCCTTCCCCGTCGCGACCGTCAGCTACTACGCGCCCTATCGCCCCAGAGCGATTAAGGTTGCGTAACGGCTCGCCGCCCCATGGGCGGAATGCCTCCCTCCCTGGACCCGCCGCCCTGCCGGTGGCCGTTATGCAAGATACATCACTTGTCATACCCAGAGGAGTTTCTCATGAATAATCGTGTGTATTTTTTCGACACCACCTTGCGCGATGGCGAACAGTCGCCCGGCGCCACCATGAATTTGCAGGAAAAATTGCGCCTGGCCCACCAGCTTGAAGTGCTCGGCGTTGATATTATGGAAGCCGGTTTTCCCGCTTCCAGCCCTGGCGATTTCGAGTCTGTGCAGCGCATTGCCGCACAGGCCGGTGATATACAGGTGGCAGGTCTTGCCCGTTGCGTGGCGAGCGATATCGACCGCTGCTGGGAAGCCATCAAGCAGGCGCGCAACCCGCGCATTCATATCTTTCTTTCCACTTCGCCGCTGCACATGCGCCACAAGTTGCGCAAAGACCCCGATGACGTGCTCAGAATGGCCGTCGAAGGTGTGAAGCGCTGTGCCATGTACACGAGCAACGTGGAATTTTCCTGCGAGGATTTTTCCCGCTCCGAACCGGAATTTCTCTGCCGCGTGGTGGAGGCCGTTATCAAGGCCGGGGCCACCACCGTGAACCTGCCGGACACCGTGGGATATGCCCAGCCCGCCGAATATGCGGCGCGCATAGAGCATGTCATCACCAATACGCCCAACAGCGACAAGGCCATCTTCAGCGTCCACTGCCATAATGACCTGGGCCTTGCCGTGGCGAACACGCTGGCGGCCTTCAAGGTGGGGGTGCGTCAGGCGGAGGTGACGCTCAACGGCATCGGAGAGCGCGCGGGCAATGCCTCGCTGGAAGAGGTTGTCATGAACCTGCGGGTACGCCAGGACTATTTTGGCCTGGAGCACAACATCGTCACCGAGCAGCTCTATCCTTCGTGCCGTCTGCTTTCGATGACCATCGGCCAGCCCATACCCAACAACAAGGCCATTGTGGGGGCCAACGCCTTTGCGCACGAGTCCGGCATCCATCAGGACGGCATGCTTAAAAACCGTGAAACCTACGAAATAATGACGCCGCAGTCGGTGGGCCGCACCGAGAGCAATCTTGTTATCGGCAAGCATTCGGGCCGCAATGCCGTGCGCAACAAGTTTGAAGCCATGGGCTACAAGCTTGAAGATGAGCAGCTCAACCTGCTTTTCGAGGCTGTGAAGCAGTTGGCCGACCGCAAGAAAAGCCTGCATGACGATGACCTCATGGCGCTTGTGCAGGAAGAGATATACCGCGCGCCCGACCGTTTCCGTCTGCGCCATGTAAGCGTGCAAAGCTCGGATGCCGGCGGCGTGCCGCCCACGGCCGCCGTCATTATGGACGTGGACGGCAAGGAAAGCAGCGGTGCCGGATTTGGCGTCGGCCCGGTGGATGCGCTCTTCAATGTCATTGCCGACATGGTGGGGCGCGAGGCTGAGCTTGAGCAATACGCCATCAACGCCATTACCGGAGGAACCGACGCTCTGGGCGAGGTAACCGTGCGCCTGCGCGACGGGGAATACAGCGCGGTGGGGCGCGGGACGCATCCCGATATTTTTGTGGCTAGCGCCCGAGCCTATGTCAACGCCCTGAACCATCTTTCGAAAAAGGAAGAAGAGGGGCCGCGTCTGCATTGTCAGCACGACGGATAGGCGTTTTTTCCTGAACGGATGACCGGCGGCATGGCGTCGGCGTTAAACGGAACCCCTCGGTCCAGACTGTAAAGCCCGGATATGGCAGATTCCCTTTTGGACCGGCACACGCCCCAAAAGGGAATGTATCCAGCAACGAATCCCGCCGGGCATTCCTCAACGGGTGGTTCAAGCTTCAAAGGAGAACAGATCATGGCTCAGACGCTTGCGCAAAAAATATTGCAAGCCCATACGGACGATGTGGTGGAACAGGACGGCCAGATCGTCCAGTGCCGCGTGTCTATGGTGCTTGCCAACGATATTACCGGTCCGCTGGCTATCAAATCCTTTTACGGCATGGGCGCGAAAAGTGTTTTTGACCGCGCCAAGATTGCTCTTGTTATGGACCATTTTACTCCGCAGAAAGATATTGATTCGGCCAATCAGGTGCTCATCAGCCGACGTTTTGCCGAAGAGCAGGGCATTGTACACTATTATGAGGGCGGTGACTGCGGCGTGGAGCATACCCTGCTGCCGGAACAGGGGCTGGTGGGTCCCGGCGACCTTGTTATCGGAGCGGACAGCCACACCTGCACCTATGGCGGCATCGGCGCGTTTGCCACGGGCATGGGTTCCACGGACATTGCGGCGGGCATGGCCCTGGGTGAAACCTGGCTTAAAGTGCCGCCCACCATCCGGGTCAATATCCGTGGCGACATGCCCCGCTGGCTGCGCGGCAAGGATCTGATGCTCATGCTTATCGGCGCCATCGGTGTGGATGGCGCACTGTACAAGGCCCTGGAATTCGGCGGCCCCGTGGTGGACGCCCTTTCCGTTGAGGGGCGGCTGAGCATGGCGAACATGGCTATCGAGGCAGGCGGCAAGGTGGGGCTTTTTGCCGTGGACGCCAAAACACGCACCTATTGCGCCGAGCACAAGCGCCCCGGCGTGCTGGATAATATGGCTGCCGATCCCGGTGCGGTCTATGAGCGCGTGGTGGACATGAGCGTGACGGACAAGGAGCCTGTGGTGGCCTGTCCGCATCTGCCGTCCAATGTGAAACCTGTTTCTGAAGTGCGCGATACGGCCATACAGCAGGTTGTTATCGGTTCCTGCACCAACGGCCGCATCAGCGACATGCGCGATGCCGCCGAAATACTGCGTGGCCGCAAGGTGGACAAAAACGTGCGCTGCATCGTGCTGCCGTCCACGCCCACGGTGTGGAAGCAGTGCCTCCGCGAAGGACTGATCGAGGTCTTTATGGAAGCGGGATGCATTGTGGGGCCAAGCACCTGCGGGCCTTGCCTGGGGGGCCATATGGGAATTCTGGGCGACGGCGAGCGGGCCGTAGCCACCACCAACCGCAACTTCAGGGGGCGCATGGGCAGCCTGAGTTCCGAAGTTTATCTGGCAAGCCCTCTGGTGGCCGCCGCCTCGGCTGTCACCGGTTATGTGGCCGGGCCTGATCAACTGTAAAGCCGGGTCTCTCACCGCCGCCGATCCGCAGCCGGGTATCCAGATCGGAAG
>NZ_JBAIYR010000123.1:0-5799 GCF_036763145.1 Desulfovibrio sp. 1188_IL3213
ACAATCCGCCATGCTCAACTACAGCCGCATGGATGAAAATGAGGCCGACCATATCGGCCTGCAATACCTTATCGCCGCAGGCTACCCACCGAGCGGCATGGTGGGCGGCTTCAAGGTGCTGCGGCAGAAAAGCTGGATGAGCGGCATCAGCGTGCCGACGTACCTTTCCACCCACCCGGACCTGGGCGACCGCGTCAACGGCCTTCAGGCCCGCATCCAGGGCATGCCCAAGGCCGTGCAGGACCGCAGCCAGGACAACAAGCGCTTTACCCGTGTAAAAACCCTGCTCTGGGCAAGATACGGCGATGACCAGGCCGCCCTACAGCGCTTTTCCGGCAAGGACGGCCTGTCACGCATGGGCAGGGGCATTGTGCTTGCCAGGCAGAACCGCATCAACGAAGCCAGCGAAGCTTTTGATCAGGCCCTCAAGGCGGCCCCTGAAGACCCGCTGGTGCTGCGCGAGGCCGGGGCCTTCCACTACCGCAAGGGCGACATGAGCCGGGCAGACGGGTTGCTTTCCAAGGCCATGCGTCTGGACCCCAATGATTACATGGCTTCCTTTTTCTATGCGCGCATGCTGGACGAAACCGGCAGGCAGTCGCAGGCCGCCAGTCACTACAAGAACGTACTGCGGCACGTACCCGAGGATTCCGAGGTGCACGAAGCCTATGGCCGCTCGCTCGGCAAGGCGGGCAACACGCCCGACGCCTATATCCACATGGCCTACAGCGCCCTGTATTCCAACAACAAAAAGCTTGCCGAACGGTATTTCAACCAGGCCAAAAGCATGGCCTCCCGCACGACGGACAAGCGCGCTTTTCCGCGCCTTGAGGCCGCCTACAAAGAACGCAAGGAAATATGGGACAAGAACTGATGGAAACACATGCCACAACAATTCTCGCCGTGCGCAAGGACGGCATCGTGGCCCTGGCCGGCGACGGGCAGGTGACCATGGGGCAGACCATGATCATGAAGCATGCGGCCCAGAAGGTGCGCCGCCTGCACGACGGCAAGATACTGGCCGGTTTTGCCGGAGCCACCGCCGACGCGTTTACGCTTTTCGAGCTCTTTGAGGCAAAACTCAAGGAAGTTCGCGGCCATATGGTTCGGGCCGCTGTAGAAATGACCAAGGACTGGCGCAAGGATAAATACCTGCGCAAGCTCGAAGCCATGCTGCTGCTGGCCGACAGGGAACATATTCTGGTGCTTTCGGGTACAGGCGACGTGATTGAACCGGACGACAACGTGGCTGCCATCGGCAGCGGCGGCCCCTATGCTCTGGCGGCCGCTCGGGCGCTTTCCCGCCACAGCGGGCTTGACGCTGAAGCCATCGCCAGGGAATCCATGCGCATTGCCGCCGAAATATGCGTCTACACCAATGACCACGTAACCCTTGAAACACTCTAGGGAAATTTAACTTTGAGAATGTATATCCTCAACGTTAACTTCGGCGCTCAGAACGCGAGCACGACAAAGAACATCAGGCCAGGGAACAGACAAGGATACGTTCATGAGCATTCTCACTGCCGGTTGCAAGGTGAATCTGGGCTTGCGCATTACCGGGCTTCGCCCCGACGGCTATCACGAAATCGATTCTCTGTTTTACCCGCTGCCGCGCCCCTGTGATCAGATCAGGCTGCGCGTCATCGACGGCAACGGCATGCACGTACGCTGTGAAGGGCCTGGGGCCGAACGTCTGAATGCGGAACACAATACCCTGACCAGGGCTTACATTGCCTTTGCCCAGGCTGTAGACGGCCCTGTTCCGGGGCTTGAGGCGCGTTTGCGCAAGGGCATTCCTTCCGGGGCCGGTCTTGGCGGCGGCAGCAGCGATGCGGCTGCCCTGCTGCGCTGGCTCAACAGGAATGTCGCCACCCCCCTGCCTGAACAGGCCCTGGCAGATGTGGCCCTTGGCGTGGGAGCCGATGTGCCTTTTTTTTTGCACAACCGGCCCTGCCGCGTTCGCGGCATAGGTGAAATTATCGAATCTGCCGATCTGGATTTTTCAGGCATGCGCCTTGTGCTCGTATGCCCGGAAATCCATGTAAGTACGCCACAAACCTTTGCTGATTACGATGCTTTCAAGGCAGTGGAGCAGGCCGCTGAAAATCAAAACAGCTTGACAAGAGAACAAAGCAGGGCTAATGGAACTTTTCTCTCCCAAGGGCGGTTTGAAGCTGACCTGGGCAACGACCTAGAAAACGTTGTCTTCAAGCGTCATCCCGAGCTGGCCGAAATCAAGGCCACCCTGTTGCGCTACGGGGCAACAGCGGCCTGCATGAGCGGCAGCGGCTCCAGCATACTGGGGCTTTTCGAGCGCGAGGCGCTTGTGGAAGCGCAGGCTGTGGCCGCGGCGCTGCAAGGAGAGAACAGGCGCGTTTACGCGCATGTGCTGTGATCATACTGGGATGTAGCCAAGTGGTAAGGCAACGGGTTTTGGCTCCGTCATTCGAAGGTTCGAACCCTTCCATCCCAGCCACAACACCATGACGACGCGCAGTGAATGCTGGAGCGGCTGCTATGCAAATACCCGACCGCTCCGGTTACCGTGCGGGTGAATATCCGTATCCGGCCATGACGGCGACAGGCCAGCCAACTTCGTGACCGGTGGCAGGCAAGGGTGTACAACCTAAATGCTCTTTGACGCGCAAGGCGGGGCGGTTCATGTTCAGCGATCTTAAGATCGTAACCGGTTCTTCCAATCCGGAATTGGCGAAGGCCATTTGCAACCATCTGGGCTGTCAGCTCACCCCAACGCTGTCCACTACGTTCAGCGACGGGGAGTTGCGTATTGAAATCGGCGATAATGTCCGAGGCGACGATGTTTTTGTGGTCCAGCCCACCTGTCCGCCCACGGTCAACCGTAACCTGGTTCAGCTGTGCCTTATGCTGGATGCCCTTAAAAGGGCCAGCGCGGGCCGCATTACAGCCGTCATTCCCTATTACGGCTACGCGCGGCAAGACCGCAAGGTCAGCCCCCGTGCGCCTATCAGCGCCAAGATGGTGGCTGACTTCATCAGCGTGGCCGGGGCGGAACGCGTGGTGACTATTGACCTGCACGCAGGTCAGATTCAGGGCTACTTTGACTGCCCTGTGGACAATCTTTTTGCCGTACCTGTAATGCTGGACGCCCTGCGCAAGCTCGGCGAGGAAAAAATTGTCATCGTCTCCCCCGATGCCGGCGGCGTTGAGCGGGCCAGGGCATACGCCAAGCGCCTTGACGCGCCTTTGGCTATTGTGGACAAAAGACGCGACAAGCCCAATCAGGCGCAGGCCATGCACGTCATTGGCGATGTGGAAGGCCGGGTGGCTATAGTGGTGGACGACATGATCGACACCGCAGGAACCCTGTGCGCCGGGGCCGAAGTTTTGCTGAAAAACGGAGCGAAAAAAATCGTGGCCTGCGCCACGCACCCGGTGTTGTCCGGTCCGGCCATTGATCGCATCAATGCCACCGAAGCCCTTTCGAAGGTCTTTGTTACCGACACCATCCCGCTGGGCGACAAGCTGGAACGCTGCCCGAAACTCGAAGTCATTTCGGTGGCGGCGATTTTGGGCAAAACCATTCACAACATTCACACCGGTTCATCGGTCAGCGTGTTGTTTGTTTAGCAAAAACCGTCGGCGCAAAGCCTTCGCGCACGGCCGTACGGAGCACATCCCACAAGGGAATGGCAAGATACAATAAAGAAAGCGCTGATCCATGCGGATTTTTGCTTTCCGGCAAGGGCAAGCGAATTCCGGGGTACGGCGTGCAGGGCATGCCGGGCCGATAACGGACGCAGTCTCAGGCGGTCAGAAAGCGAAAAGACCGGCGGGCGGCATTTCTCAAGAACTTTTCCGCACGTGTCAGGCGGCGGTAAGCCAAGGAGTGGACCATGAATATTGAAAAGACTTTGAGCGTGCAAAAACGCGAAGGTTACGGCAAAGGCCCCAGCGGCCGCCTGCGTGCCCAAAAACTGATCCCGGGCGTGTTCTACACCCCCAAGGGCGAAAACATTTCCGTGCAGGCCCCTGCTCTGCCCCTGCAAAAGATTTACGAAGCAATGGGCCACACCACGGTGTTCAACCTCGAAATCGAGGACAACGGCCAAAAGACCGCGTATCCCGTGCTTATCTGGCAGGTGCAGTTTCACCCCTACAAGCGCGCCTTCACCCACATCGATTTTTACGGCGTGGACCTCGACAAGGAAGTCACCGTTGACGTACCCGTGGAATTCGTGGGAACCTCGCGCGGCGTGAAGCTGGGCGGCGTGCTCGAAACCTACCGCGAAGTGGTGCGCCTCACCAGCAAGCCGCTGAACATGCCCCAGAAGGTCGTTGTTGACGTGACCGACATGGGTATCAACGACACCATCAGCGTGGGCGACCTCAAGCTGCCCGAAAACGTGCGCGCCGAATTTGATCAGAACTTCGCCCTGGTGACCGTCATCTCCAAGAGCAAGGACGACGCCGAAGACGAAGACCAGGCAGACTAACCTGGTTTCCGGCCTGCAGACCGATCTGCCAGGCCATTTACAAGTGTTCATGGCCGGTTCCTCACGGAACCGGCTTCCTTTTTAGAGCGCTCCACGTTGAAACAGCCTCATGCGCCCTGCTCCGGCGTCTGCATGGGCGCACGCCATCGGGGCGCAGGCGCAGCTTCAGCCTTTGCCACAAAAAGCGTGAAGATAAACAGCACCATGCGTTTATACAGCCAGACGCCGCAGTAAGCGCACAACACCTTGAAAATATATATTCTCAAAGGTAACATGCCGCAAAACTGACCGGAAACTGTTCTGCGACCGCTTGAGCAGGCGGCCGCCGCCAGGATGCATATGCAGCATACCTGCGCCATAAAACGCCGGGGCGCACGCCTTGTCGCCGTTCGTAGTATAGATTTTCAAACATAATATGCTCCCGAATATGCCGCACCATGCCGTGACCTATCATTCCCTGCGCCCCGTAGGCAGCAGAGCAAGCCTGGAGATATGGCCCAAGCCCCAAGCCGGGGTCATGCTTTTTTATCCGGGAACCATGCTCTCGCCCGTGCAGTACAGGCCGCTTATTTCCGCCCTCCACGAGGCGGGCTTTGGCGTTGCTGCCCTGCACTTCACCGGTCATGGGCGCAACAGTCACTGGACGGGCTTTACCTTTGACGACCTTGTGCGGGACACCCTGGCTGCGGAACAATGGCTGCGCAAACGGGGACACCGCCACATCGCCGCTTGCGGCCACAGTCAGGGCGGCATTCTTGCCCTGGCCCACGCCGCAGCCTCACAGAAGCTCATGGCGACCTTTCCCATCACCGGAATCCTGCCGCAAAGCGACCGGGTCATGGACCTGACAATTTTCCGGCGCTGGAGCAGCAACAAACGCGGTTTTATGGCGGTTTTGCGCGCTCTGGCATGCCGCCTGCCGCGCCTGCCCATGCCTTTGCAGTCGTACCTTTCCGTACGGCGCATTCTGGCCGGGGCGCGCCGCGTTGTCTATAACAGGAAACAGTGCCGCATGAGCTATCCGCTGGCCTACCTGTCCAGCCTTCTTTCAGCCTCCATAAACGAGCAGTTGCACTGCCCCCTGTATTTTTTCAGTGCGGTCAATGATGCCCTTTTTACTCCGCCCCTGATTCAGGGTACCTTTGAACAGATACGCGCACCGCAGAAAAAGCTTATCTGGCTGCCCGGCGGGGGCATATTCTGGGTTTTATGAGCATGACCCCGGCCAGAGGCGTTGCCGCTACTTCCATTGCCCTATCCCCGTATCCACAAGGTCAAGCAGATACTGGCCGTAACCGGTCTTGCCCATGGGCCGGGCCAG
>NZ_JBAIYR010000124.1:0-5783 GCF_036763145.1 Desulfovibrio sp. 1188_IL3213
GTGACGCACCAGCACGCGCATGACCACGAGGTCTTCGCGGTGAGCGGGCATGGAGTAGGCAGGCACCTGCCAGCCGCGTGAGCGCAGGCGGTCCGAGAGGTCATAAAGGCTGTAGTTGACCTTGGCATCGGCCTTGAAGGCCCAGCACAGGGCCGGGATGCCGCCGCGCCCGTTGTACAGCACTTCAAAGGGGCCGAGCTTGGCAATTTCATCGCCCAAAAAGCGGGCCGTATCGTAGCAGTTCTGGTGAATGCGGCGGTAGCCTTCGCGGCCCAGGCGCAGGAAGTTGTAGTACTGGGCAATGATCTGGCCGCCGGGGCGGGAGAAGTTGAGCGCAAAGGTGGGCATGTTGCCACCCAGATAGTTCACATTGAAAATCAGGTCTTCGGGCAGGTCGCTTTTTTCGCGCCAGACGACCCAGCCCACGCCAAGCGGGGCAAGGCCGAACTTGTGGCCCGAAGAGTTGATGGATTTGACGCGGGGCAGGCGGAAGTCCCAGAGCAGGTCAGGCTCGATGAACGGCGCAAGAAAGCCGCCGCTGGCCCCGTCCACATGGATGGGGATATCCCAGCCCTTGTCTTTCTGCAGCTTGTCGAGAGCCTTGCTCACTTCTTCCACCGGCTCATACTGGCCGGTAAAGGTCACGCCGAGGGTAGGCACAACGCCGATGGTATTTTCATCGCAGCGTTTGATGACTTCTTCGGCATTCATGATCAGGCGGTCTTTTTCCATCGGAATTTCACGCAGCTCAACGTCCCAGTAACGGGCGAACTTTTCCCAGCAAACCTGCACCGGCCCGCAAACCATGTTGGGTTTGTCATAGGGCTTTCCTGCGGCCTTGCGCATGTTCACCCAGCGGCGCTTCATGCCAAGCCCGCCGAGCATGGCGGCCTCGCTGGAGCCGGTGGTGGAGCAGCCAAGGGTTCCCTTGGGGTCCGGCGAATGCCACAGGTCGGCCAGCATGTGCACGCAGCGTGTTTCTGTTTCGGCGGTCTGCGGGTACTCGTCCTTGTCGATCATGTTCTTGTCAACGCATTCGGCCATGATCTGGTTGATTTCGGGATCAACCCAGGTCTGGCAGAAGGTTGCCAGATTCTGGCGCGAATTGCCGTCCAGCATAAGTTCATCGTGGATGACCTGATAAACGTCGCGGGGGCGGCTTTCCTGCAGGGGCATCTGATAGCGCGGCATGGCATTCGCCATATCCGACGCGGCATAGGTGTCGTCAAGTACGGTGTTACGCAAGGTGTTTTTCGCAGTCATACTTTAGTCTCCATTGTTGCCGTTAATTGAAAAATCGTTTTCCACACGCGTTGCATGCTTCCATTGAGGTTTTTTAAAAGCCTGGATAATGAGCGGGATGGCGATGAAGATCGACAGTCCGCCCGCCACAAGGGCTACGTAAAGCGCGGGATTGCCCACAGGCAGGTTGTGCGGCGGAAAAAATCCCGCGGTAAAGGCGAAGGCCACGCCCAGAAAGCCCGTGCCGCCGATAAGAAACATGCCCATGATGCCTCCGGGCACGCTGTATGTACGCGGCAGATCGGGCCGGGTGATGCGCAGGCGTATGGCCGCGCCGAACATGAGCAGATACATGGCCAGGTAAATGCTGGCCGTAAGCGTTGTCAGAATGAAAAAGGCGATGCTGACGTTTTTTACCAGAAAGTAGATGGAGCTCAGGGCAAGAACGATAACTCCCTGAAAAGCCAGCAGCGCCACAGGCGCACCGGCCTTGTTTACCTTGCCGAAAAACGGCGGCGACTCGCCGTCGCGGGCCGTTTGCAGCATGCCCTTGCTTGGGCCGGATACCCAGGCCATCACATTGCCCACGCCGCCGAAGGTAATAAGCAGGGCAATCAGCGGCACAAGAAAATCCAGGTCAAACTTGTGCAGCATCAGGGAAAAGGCTTCCATCAGCCCGGCTGTGAGGCTTATTTCCCTGGGGGTAAGCACCGTTGCCACGGCAAGCGAACCCATAAAGTAAACAAGAAAGGCAATGGCCGAAGCCAGCAGCATGGCAATGGGAAAGTCCCGGCGTGGATTTTTCATGTTTGCGGCCTGAACCCCCTGCACCTCGATACCCGAAAACATAAGCAGAATGCCTGCAAGAAAGGTTACGCTGCCAAGGCCCGTGAAGTGCGGGAAAACGCGGGGATGCACATGTTCGCGCACCATGTGGCCGTCCACCGCCTGCGCGCTTTGCGTCAGAAAGGCCACGTCATTGCCCTGGTCAACCCAGAACTGGCCAAGAATGATGATGAACAGGCTTGGAACAAGGGTTCCCATAAAGACGCTGTACTTGGTCAGCGTGTTGACCGTGCTGGTGCCGCTCAGGGCAACGCCCGTGGCGCAGGCGTAGATGCCGATGCTGACAAGCCCCGTATAGACGCCGCTTTGCGACAGATGTGGGTCGCCCAGGCAATAGGCCAGAGATGCGGCGGAAAAGCCGAGAATTGTGGGATACCAGGCCAGGGTCTGCACCCATTGCAGCCATATGGCAACAAAGCCCCAGCGCGGGCCGAAAGCCTCTTTTACCCAGATGTAGACGCCGCCTTTGCGTTCGGCAAAGGCGCTGCCCAGTTCGGCGGAAACCATGCCGGCAGGCAGAAGAAAAACAACGGTGGCAAAAAGGATGTAAAAAACCAGGGAAAGTCCTTCAAGAGCCATCATGGGCAGCGCGTTCAGACTTACAACCGTTCCCAGGGCCATCAGGGCAAGGGTTGAAATGGCGACCTTTTTTGGGGGGGTGTGTTCGGACATCCGTATTCCTCTGGCGTATCTTGTCAATCACGAGGGAAAAGGCCGACCGGGGCGTATATTGCCCTGACGAGCAAAGAAGAATCGTTTTAATTAGTAAAAAGCTAAACATGCTTTGCTTTTTTTTACAACTTGTTTGTTGATAAACAAGAGGCGCGGCGCAGCTTCAGGCAGGTAATTTTTTCGGTATTTACAGCATGTTATCTGATATTTACTATCGCGATAATTGAATATTATTGTTTTATTTTAAAATGATAGGATAACTGCCGCCATGCATGTTGACGCAATGCATAATTTTTACTAGTTTTATTTTAACTGAAAATAACTATTTGTATCGAAAGCTTTTTACCGGACGCGGGCCGTTTGACAAGCAAGCGGCGAAACAGACTTTGCCAACACAGGAGCAACTGCTATGGGAGAAGTTAAAGAACAGACATCCGGTTCAAAAATGACTATTACGACCATAGTCATAATGAATATCACTGCGGTCGTCAGCCTGCGCTTTCTCCCTTCCGAAGCGGAATACGGATTGGGCGCAATCTTTTACTATGCGTTTGCGGCCCTGGTTTTTCTGGTGCCAATGGCGCTGGTGGCCGCAGAGCTGGCTACCACCTACCCGGAGAAGGGTGGTGTTTTTCGATGGGTCAGCGAGGCGTTCGGGCCGCGCTGGGGCTTTTTGGCCATGGCAATGCTGTGGATTGAGGTTATCCCCTACTTTCCCACAGTGCTGACCTTCGGGGCCGTGTCTATTGCCTTTATGGACCCCAACGTGAGCATGGCCGAAACCATAGCGGCCAATAAATGGTACATTACGGGCTTTGTGCTGATTGTATACTGGGTGTCGGTGTTCATTGCCCTGCGCGGGGTCGGCATATTCGCACGGGTGTCAAAATGGTGCGGTATCGTGGGTACGATCATCCCCGCCGGGGTCGTGGTCGTGCTGGGCTTTGCCTATCTTTTCTGCAGCGGCAAGCCGCCGTTGATTGAACTGAGCTGGGGGGCGCTGATTCCCGATTTCACCAACTTCAGCAACATCGTTCTTGCGGCCAGCATCTTCCTGGCCTACGCGGGTATGGAGATGAACGCCGTACACGTCAAGGACATGGATAATCCCACCAAAAAGTACCCCATAGCCATTACCATCGCCTCGGTAGGCACGGTAGCCATCTTCCTGCTGAGCACCCTTGGCATCGCCTTTGTTGTTCCCAAGCAGGACATCAACCTTACCCAGAGCCTGCTGCTGGCCTATGACCTGCTGTTCAAGTGGATCAACGCCGAATGGCTGGGTTCCGTGCTGGCCGTCATGCTGGCTTTCGGCGTGCTGGGCGGCGTGGTTACCTGGATTGCCGGTCCCAATACCGGTGTGCTCGCCGTCGCCAAGGCCGGGTATCTGCCCCGCTGGTTCCAGAAGACCAACCGTTTCGGCATGGGCAGTCATCTCATGCTCGTGCAGGCGGTGGTTGTTACCATCCTGTCCATCACCTTTGTGGTCATGCCCTCGGTGCAGGCAGCCTTTCAGATATTGTCGCAGCTTACGGTCATTCTGTATCTGGTCATGTACATGCTCATGTTCGCCAGCGGTATCCGCCTGCGGCTGAGCCAGCCCAACCGTCCGCGACCCTACCGGGTTCCCGGCATGTACCTGTGGGCCACTCTGGGTTTTCTCGGTTCGATGCTGGCCTTTGCGCTCAGCTTTGTGCCGCCGAGCCAGATTTCCATCGGCAGCCCTGAAACCTACATGATGTACCTTATCGTGCTGGTGGTCGTTTTTGTGGCGATTCCGCTGACGATCTTCGCCCTGCGCAAGCCCGAATGGCGCGATCCCGATTCAGACTTTGAACCGTTCACCTGGGAAAAGGAAAAGGCTCAGGTGCAGGCCCCTGCACAGCCGCCGGCCGGAACGCAGGCCGGAAGTTAGCGCCCGGGGTTTCATGACAACATAATTGTTTATGATAAAGCCGTGATAGCTCTGCTATTGCGGCTTTATCAAAAGGAAAACACCATGCCTGACATTGCAAAAATCCAGTCTGTGGTGAACAGCGCGCACGCGCAATTCGGCAAGGCTCCCGGCGGGGCCAATGCCGACTACATCCCTTTTCTGGCGAATATCCCCAGCGACCTTGCGGCCGTGGCCGTTGTGACGGCCCAGGGGCAAACCGCGGCGGCCGGTGATGCGGACTACCGCTTTGCCATTGAATCCATTTCCAAGGTCTGCACGCTGGCTCTGGCGCTGGAAGACTTCGGTCCGCAGGCCGTTCAGGAAAAAATCGGAACCAGCCCCACGGGCCTGCCCTTTAACTCGGTCATGGCGTTGGAACTGCACGGCGACAAGCCGCTTTCGCCGCTGGTCAACGCCGGGGCAATGGCCTCGGCCAGCCTTGTGAAGGCGCATTCCACAGAAGAACGCTGGCAGCGCATACTGGACATGCAGCGCAGGCTCGGCTCAAAGGAAATAGCCATTTCTGACGAGCTGAACCAGTCGGAGCAGACCACGAACTTTCATAATCGCGGCATTGCCTGGCTGCTGTATTCCGCGGGCTATATGTACTGTGACCCTATGGAAGCCTGCGATGTTTACACGCGCCAGTGCTCGACCCTGCTCAATACCGTGGAACTTGCAACCATCGGCGCGACCATCGCCGCGCGCGGGCGTAATCCCGTTACCGGAGAACAGGTGCTCAAGCCGGAGCACTGCCCCTGCATCATGGCTGAAATGACGATGGAAGGCATGTATGACAGTTCGGGTGACTGGGCCTACAGGGTGGGGCTGCCGGGCAAGAGCGGCGTTGGAGGCGGCATATTGACGATTGTGCCGGGGGTGCTGGCGATTGCGGCATTTTCACCGCCTCTGGACAGTGTGGGCAACAGCGTACGCGGGCAAAAGATGGCGGCCTTTGTTGCCGGAGAACTGGGGTATAATCTTTATAAGGCCTGATTGGCATGCCTCATGCCCCGCCGGACACGCTTGCAGCCCGGCGCAGGCTGTTGCGGCCCACCTTGCCTTTGCCGGGTGGGCCGCTCGGTTC
>NZ_JBAIYR010000125.1:0-5745 GCF_036763145.1 Desulfovibrio sp. 1188_IL3213
GAGGCCGGGATGCCGCCGCCTTTTTGCGCGCACTGGTGGCGCTGCAGCGCCCCCCCACGGTTTTTGACGCAGACGCACTGGCAGTAATGGCGCAGCAGCGTGACCTTCTGGACGCCATATGTGAAGAGGACATCCTTACCCCTCACCCCGGCGAGGCAGCCATGCTTCTGGGGTGTTCCGCCCAGGAAGTCCAGGATGACAGATGGGCCGCACTGGACGGCCTCTGCTCCCTGAGCCGTGGGGTCAACATCCTTAAGGGAGCCGGAACCCTGGTACGGCAACAGCGAGGCCCCATCGGCATTTGCCCCTATGACGTGCCACAGCTGGCTGTGGGTGGTTCAGGCGATGTACTGGCAGGCTGCCTTGGTGGCCTGCTGGCCTCAAAACAGGATTTTGCGCATACCGACAAACGGGAATGCGCCTTTTCCACAGGTCCGTCCCTTATAACAGCCGGGCAAGGCGTGGCCCTGCACGCCCTGGCCGGACGTTCGCTTGCCGCCCATTGGCCCGTGCGTGGCAACACGGCTGCAGCCATCGCGGATGCCCTGCCCCACGCTCTTCACAACATCACCCAAGACCAGGAAGATGACCTTGCATGGCCCGGATAACCCTTGCCACCCTTGATGATACCCGCCGCTTTGCCGGTCTGCTGGCGCACGCGCTGGACAACGTACCCGAAGTGAAAACCCTGTTGTTGCGCGGAGACCTCGGCAGCGGGAAAACAACGCTGACGCGCTTTATGATTTTGGCCCTGCCCGGCGGTAATGAAGCAGAGGTAGCCAGCCCCTCTTTTACGCTGTGCAACCACTACCCCACAGTACCGCCCGTACTGCACTGCGACCTTTACCGCTGTCCAGGATCCGTGCCGGAAGACCTGCTGGAGGCGCTTGATAACCTGAGCACTTTAATTATAATTGAGTGGGCAGAGTTTTTGCCCGATCAGGAGCGACCCGAAGAATATCTGGACATCGCGCTGAAGGCATGCGAAGAAGGTCACTTATTGACGCTGCAAGCCTGCGGCCGTAAGGCCGAGGCCCTGTTGCGCCATTTGTGCGAACAATGGACTTTAGGCAGAGTCTGAACCCTCGGAACTGCGTTCGTACAATTGGCCTGTTGTACACTGTGAAGGATTGTGGGCAATGGATACAGGCATGAAAATTTTAGTGCAAAAGTTTGGCGGCACGTCGGTAGCCAAGCTTGAATCTATGAAGCAGGTGCGGGAAAAAGTTCTGCGCGGTCTGGCACAGGGCTATAAGGTTATAGCCGTGCTGTCGGCCCGGGCCGGCGAAACCAACCAGCTTCTTGCTCTGGCCGGCGAGTGGTCAGCCACCCCTGACAGCGCGGAATGTGACGCCCTTGTGGCTACGGGCGAACAGGTTTCCATCAGCCTGTTCACCATGCTGCTCAAGGATGCGGGCATTCGCGCCCGGTCTTTGCTGGGCTGGCAGATTCCCATTACCACCGATGATGATTTTGGCCGCGCACGCATTCTTTCCATCAACAGCAAAGCCCTGTACGGCTTTCTGAAAGAACATGACGTGCTGGTAGTTGCAGGCTTTCAGGGCTGCACTGAAAACGGTCGCATCACCACTCTCGGGCGCGGCGGATCAGACACTTCGGCAGTGGCCCTTGCTGCGGCCATGGGTTCCGCCGAGTGCGAAATCTATACGGATGTTGACGGCGTTTACACCACAGACCCCAACATCTGCTCCACCGCCCGCAAAATGGACCGTGTAGCCTATGAAGAAATGCTGGAAATGGCGAGCATGGGAGCCAAGGTTCTGCACATCCGCTCGGTAGAATTCGCTAAAAAGTATAAGGTTCCCGTGCGGGTACGCTCCACATTCAGCAATGATCCCGGCACTCTCGTTACTCAGGAGGATTCCACAATGGAAGCCGTTCTTGTTTCCGGCATCGCATATGATAAAGATCAAGCCCGCGTAACCATTCGCGATCTGCCGGATGTACCGGGAATGGCCGCCGCCGTGTTCGGGCCGCTTTCCGAAAAGGGCATTCTTGTTGACATGATCGTGCAGAACACGAGCCTGGACGGTCATACCGACATTACCTTTACCATTTCGCGTAAAGACCTGCAGCAAACGCTCGCAGTGATGGAAGCTGTGGCCGAAAAAACCGGCGCTTCAGAAATTCTGCACGATGTCAGCGTTGCAAAGGTGTCCGCCATCGGCGTAGGCATGCGCAACCATTCCGGCGTTGCCGCGCGCACGTTTGCCGCCCTCACGCACGAGGGCATCAATATCCTCATGATAAGCACTTCTGAAATCAAGATTACAATCCTGATTCAGGAAAAATACGTTGAACTGGCCGTCCGTATTCTGCACGATACCTTCGGGCTTGATTGGGACATCGGCTAAGCCCCCTCATATCTGAAAAACCCGACCACGGCACAATCAATGTCGTGGTCGGCCATATAGGGTATTTTAGCCATGTCGTCAGTAAAGATAACTGTTGCCGACATCGTACCCGGGATGTATCTCGTCAGTCCCGGGCTTTCGTGGATCAAAGCCCCTCTCTTGTATATGGAAGAGGGGCTTATCACGTCGCGGGAAGAGATTGCGCAGATCATCAAGCAGGGGTACACAGAAGCCTACCACGACCCTTCACGCTTCCGCCGGCTGGATGAGTTTGCAACAGATCAGGAAGAAAACATCTGGCCTGACCCCAAAGGCCCTCTGGTTTCTCTGGATGAAGAGATTCCCAAGGCCGCTGCCATTTATGCAGACTCTTTTGAGCATGTGCGCAGCCTTATGCAGGCCGCGCAAGGTGGTGCTGTTGACGTTGCGGCCTCCCAACCCTACGTGGAATCCATTGTCAACAGTCTTAACCGCAATGTGGATGCGCTGGTTTCATTATCAAAACTTAAAAGTTCTGACGAATACACCTATACGCATTCCGTCAATGTAACCATTTTTGCCGTAGCCTATGCGCATCACCTTGGCCTGCCGGAAGAAAAACTTCACCTGGTGGGCATGGCCGGGCTGTTTCACGATTTTGGCAAGGCCTTTATCCCGCAAGAAATACTCAACGCGCCGCGCAGGCTTACGCCCGAAGAACAGGAAATCATGCAATCCCACGTGGTTCTCGGCTACAATCAACTGAAAAAAGCGGACAACATACCGCCGGAAGTTTTGCAGGCCGTTGCGCAGCACCACGAGAAACATAACGGCACAGGCTACCCCTATCGGCTGGCCGGCAACAAGATCGGCATTTATGGGCGCATTCTTTCAGTCAGCGACAACTACGACGCCCTTTCGGCCAAGCGGGTGTATAAAACACCCATGCCCGCCAATATCGCTCTGGCAATGATGTACAAAATGCGCGGCCAGGCATGGGCTCCCGGCTATGTGGAACGCTTTATCAAGATGATGGGCATTTATCCTGTAGGCACTCCGGTGCAGCTGTCCAGCGGCGAACAGGGCATCGTGTGCCGCTCAAACCCAAGCTTTCCCGCACAACCGTGTGTTATTATGGCCTTTGACCCTGAGGGCAGACCCATCAACCCCATATTTCTGGACCTGAGCAAAGAGCACGGTCTGGAAATCGAGCGCTCTCTCACAGGGGCCGATGCCGAAAAAATGGACATTGCAGCGCTTTTGTCACAGGCTTGGCAATAGCGCGCTTCATTTGAACCGGCTTCACCCTGGGCAGGCGCCTGCCGCAAAGACCCGGCGCTTTCAGTTTTTACCCCAAAGGATTTTGCCGCTACGGCAACCCCTTCATCCGTGACGGTAAACGCTTGCGAGCGCTTCGTAAAAAGGAACCCCCCGGCCTAGCCGGGGGTTCTTCATATGCGCCTGTAAGGCTTTCTTACCAGCCGCGCCCTAACAGGCGCACGGGCGATCTGACATTTGCATTTCTGTTACTTGCGGCCCGTAAACGGGCTCCCTGGGTATGGTAAGCTCAGTTGGTCGCCAAGCTTGTCTGACCCAAGCTGATGCTTAATGTAGTCCTGAATCTTGGCTTTGTTTTTACCTACCGTATCAACATAATATCCACGGCACCAAAATTCTCGATTGCGCTATTTGAATTTCAAGTCGCCGAATTGTTCGTAGATCATCAGGCTGCTTTTACCCTTTAGGTAGCCCATAAAACTTGAGACACTCATTTTGGGGGGAATCTCAAGCAACATGTGGATGTGATCAGGACAACACTCTGCCTCAACTATTTTCACATCTTTCCATTCGCACAATTTCCGCAGAATTTCGCCTATTGCTCTTTTCTTTTCACCATAAAACACCTGTCGGCGATACTTAGGTGCAAAAACAATGTGATATTTACAGTTCCAGCGCGTGTGGGCTAAGCTTTTCGTGTCACCCATCGTGACCTCCTTTTGATTTGTTGACTCGCAGTTGCCAGACCGCGAGATTTTTTAACAAATCAAAAGGAGTTTTACTCACTTGGGCAAAGCTATAAGCTTTTTAGAACCCCCCGCCTAGCGGGGGGTTTTCTAGTTACAAAAAGGGCCGGTAGTGACCGGCCGTTTTTAGGATATGGCCCTGGGACTCAGGCCAAAAGGTTTATCAAGCAGCCTGCTGTGAATGAAAAAATGAGAATGAACGCGAGGTAGATGCTGAAGTTGCGCATGCCGAGCACGATCTTGATGGCCCCGAGCTTGGCTATCTTGGTCGCTGCCCCGGCCAGGAGGAAGGCCACGACGCTCCCTTCGGAAAGGCCCATTTCCTGCCATGTTCGCAGGAGCGAGATTATGGCGCCGTCACAGGTATAGACCGGCACAGAAATCAGCACGGCGGCCAGTACCTCGAAAGTCGGGTTGACGCCGAGCACCAGGTTGACCCACTCGCGCGGGATGAGCACCTCGAAGAGCGTGGCCAGAAGAATGCCGACGACGAAATACGGCGCCGTGATCGCGAAGGATTTCTTGAGGTCCCCGGTGAAGGTTTTGCCGACCGGCGCAACCCCGGGCGCGAACTTCTGCAGGTCGAAAACCTGCCTGTTCTTGAAAAACACCTGAACCAGCCAGCCGGAAAGCATCCCGGCGACAACGCACAGCCCCAGCCGCCACAGGGCCGCGGGCGTGCCCAGGGCGAAGGTCAGAAAAAAAATGTTCGGGTTCAGGAGTATGGAACTCATCATGAAGGCCGTGAGTGTGGCTTGGGGCACGCCCTTTCTGCCCAGCGCCACGATGACCGGGATGGTGCCGTACATGCACAGCGGCGAGGCCGTGCCGATGAGCGCGGCCACGGTCGCGGAGAAAAGCGAAAAAGAGCCTTCGCGCATCCGGTAGACCTTGCCGATCATTTCCTGGGTCAGGTAGGTCGAAATGAGCGAACCCACGATAAGGCCGACCACCCAGAATGGGCCCACGGCTTTGAGCTGCATCCAAAGCGTGAACAGGAGCGAGTCCAAGAGCGTATGGTGGACCGCGTGCATCACGCGCTCTCCTTGTCGAAATAGCCGCTCAGCGATTCCATCTGTCGGATCGCAGCCAGCGGCCGCCCGGTGAGGTCGGCCGCGCACTCTTCAAGCTGTTTGCGCAGCGTTCCGGCCAGACTCTCGTTTTCCAGCAGCGGAAACGGCGTCAGGTGCAGCTCCGCGCCTTCCTTTGTTTGGCGCAGGCGGAAGTCGGGGGTCTTGATGCAGTGCCGTGCCGCGAACAGGCGCAGGTAGCCCTCGATCAAGGCCTCCGCCTGGTCAAAGGCGCGCAATGTTTTTTCATCAGGGCTCATACCGTAGGCGAACCGGGTCAGGAGACAGGGCCGCGCG
>NZ_JBAIYR010000126.1:0-5738 GCF_036763145.1 Desulfovibrio sp. 1188_IL3213
ACAGCACGTTGATGGCCGCGCCACCGTCAAAAAAATTCTGCACCATCTGGCGCGTCACGGCCTGGGGAAAAGGCGATACCCCCTGCGCCGCCACGCCGTGGTCACCGGCCACTGTCAGCATGAGGGCCGGGCTGACGCTCAAAGGCGTTTGTCCCCGGCGCATGGCGTAAACCCTGCGAGCCAGGTCCTCAAGCCTGCCAAGGCTGCCCCGAGGTTTGGTAAGATTGTCCAGATGGGCCTGAGCCGCGGCCATATCCTGCTGCCGCACCGGCTCAATATGCAGACCGGGGAAAATACGTTCCAGGCAGGAGGATGGGCAAGAAAATGAAAAAGTGTTGTCGTTCATGCTTTTTTTCTAGCCTTTCCGGCAACCCTGCGCAAGGGCCGGACCTTTTCTACGGCAATACGCCACGCTGCCCTTTACGAACTGTTCACGATGCTTATATAAACGGGGTAAAAAGCTCCAAAAAGGGATACCAACAATGACCTTATCTCTTACAGCCATATACAAAAGAGTGCCTTCCGGCATCAGACGGCTTTCCGGCCCCGGACATTTTTGCGGCATCCACCGCACGCTCTCGTGGGCTTTGTACTGGACCCTGCTGACACTTCTTTCAGGCGGCTTGTTTGGTCTGATTCCCCAGGCGGCAGGCGCTGCCCCGCAGGAAGGCAGCCCGCGTCTGACTCCCGTTGTGCGCGCGGTACAGGCCGTTGCCCCGGCAGTGGTCAATATCACCAGTACGCAGGTAATACGCGGGCAAAACCTTTCACCGCTGGATCAGTTCTTTGGAACGGATTTTGGCCGGGGGCCGGGTTTTCCGGGGTTTGGCGGTCCGGCTTCTCCCCGCAAACAAAAACGCGAAAGCCTCGGCTCCGGCGTTATTGTGGACGGCAAGAAAGGGCTTGTGCTCACCAACGCCCACGTCATAGCGGGTGGTGATGAAGTCATGGTGCGCCTGCTGGACGGACGCGAATATCCTGCCGTTGTGTGCGGCGCTGACACGGACTTTGATATAGCCGTGCTGCAGATCAAGGGAGCCAGCGACCTGCCCGCTGTAAGTCTGGGTAATTCGGACGATGTCCTGCCCGGCGAAACTGTCATTGCCATCGGCAATCCTTTCGGCTTCAGCCACACGGTGACCACGGGCGTTGTTTCCGCCCTGGGCCGAACCATACGCAGCCGCAACAACGCTTTTACCGACCTCATCCAGACCGACACGGCCATCAACCCCGGCAACAGCGGCGGCCCCCTGCTGAACCTTGAAGGCGTGCTGATAGGCATCAATACCGCGGTCGACTCCCGCGGCGGGGGCATCGGCTTTGCCATTCCCGTCAACAAGGCCCGGCGCGTCATGGCCGACCTTATGGACAAAGGCGGCGTTGCCCCGCTCTGGCTCGGGCTCGACGTGCAGAATGTGGACCCGCACACAGCTATGGCCCTGGGCCTCAGCAGAGCGCGCGGCGTGCTGGTTGTCGCCATTTATCCCGACACTCCGGCTGAAAAGATTCGCATGCGCCCCGGCGACATCATAGACAGCATCAACGCCTCGCCCGTGCGCGACAGGCGTGATTATCTTGACATTATGCGCAACCAGACCGCAGATGCCAAACTGCGCCTGAGCCTGCGCCGCGACGGCGAAACCATCGCGCTGGACATCAGGCCAGCGCCTTTTACCGATGACAAAGCCCGCAGGCTCATGCACAAGCTCTGGGGGTTCAAGGCCGCGCAAACAGCCGGAAAAGTTGTTATAAACAGTGTTGATGCCAAGGGGCCTTCGCCTTTCTTGCAAAAGGGCGACGTCATTTCTGCGGTAGGGGCAATTCCCGTGCATGAAGAAAAAGACCTTTTGCAGGCATTCCGGCGAGAACGCATGTCAGGCCAGGTGCTTATGCAAATCAAGCGTAACGGCAAGGGCTATTACGCTCGCCTTGTTCCCTGAAAAAAAGCTTCAGCCCTTTGCGGCCTGAAAACATTGGAGGCTTGATGCCGGTTTCGGAGCACGGCACAGGGCTGAAGCTTACAAACCACCGCCGACAGCCGCTTTTACGGCACGGCGCAAAGGACACTTGACAGGGGCATGGGCTAAAGCTATCCAATTGCACAAGCTAATTCTACCCGCTTGTGTGATCAAGCAAGACAACCTATTGGGAGGACGATCATGGGTTACAATGTGAATGTCGATGTGGACAAGTGCATAGGCTGTGGCGAATGCGTGGACGTGTGCCCCGTTGAAGTTTATGAAATCAAAGACAGCAAGTGCGAAGCCGTAAGCCCCGAAGAGTGCCTCGGCTGTGAATCCTGTGTGGAAGTCTGCGAAGTCAACGCCATCACCATTGAAGAAAACTAGAGCAATTTCACTTTGAAATTGCTCTGGCGGATGCGGGAGCAGACGCCCGCCACGGAGGCGTAAGCGCAATTTATTTGCGCGGTTAAACGCCGAAGTGAGCGTGCATCAAACTTTGAGAATGTATATTATCAAAGTTAATCTGCTCCAGGTGATAATGGAAGGCCCTACGGCATTCCATTGTTGACCCACTCGCAGACAGAGTGTTGTGCCGCCCGACGCTCGCGCGCCAGGCGGCACTTACATAAAATGCGCAAACCACGGCCGCCGGCCCGTGCAGGTCTGGATAAAACACCTGGTACTTACGGCGAGCCGCGCGGGTTTTGAAAAAATACCCGCCCAAAGGCCCCGGGCCACAAGCGCACGGGCGAGGCATCACGCCCGAAAGCCCGCTCCGCCGCACACCTGCCGGACGGCCCATGCGCCCTCCGCACAGCCACAGGATAATCATGATCCCTGACCTGAACGCTATTTTCACCCGCTACGAAAACCTGCGGGCCGAGGCCGACGCCCTGTTTGAACGGGTGCGCGACAGCTATCCCCAGTGCGTGACCTGCAAAGAAGGCTGTAGCGACTGCTGCCACGCCATGTTTGATCTTTCGCTGGTGGAAGCCATGTATATTAACCGGGCCTTTAACACCACTTTCGGGCATGGTCCCGAGCGCTCGGCCATACTGGAACGCGCTTCAGAACTTGACCGCCACACAACCCGCCTCAAGCGGGAACTGTACAGGGCGGAAAAAGACGGCGAAAGCCCCGAAGCCATCATGAGCATCGCCGCCAAGATCAAGATGCGCTGTCCGCTGCTGGACGATGCCGACCGCTGCCTTCTTTACGAAGCCCGGCCCGTCACCTGTCGCATTTATGGCGTGCCTACAGCTATTCGTGGTCAGGGCCACGTTTGCGGTTTTTCCGCATTCGAAAAGGGCAAGGCCTACCCCACCGTGCATATGGACAAGATGAACGACAGGCTTGAAGAGCTGAGCAAGGACATCGCAACCACAGTGCAGTCGCGCTTCAAGGAACTGCACGAAGTGTACGTGCCGCTGTCCATGGCCCTGCTGACCCGCTACGACGAAACCTATCTTGGCATTGGGCCGGCCAAGAAAGAACAGGCCTGATACAAAACGGCGCGGCAGTGTATTCCGCCGTGCCGACACAGCCGCAACCGCCCGTGCGCGCGGGGGCGTGGCGGCGGCGCTGGCCTGACAAGGGCCTTACCTACGCGCCGGAAAACGGATTTTCGCGCACTGCAAGGAGTCCGGCATGTTCGGCAGCATACCCGCTACCGTCTTTCGAGACGGAACGCCGCAGGAACTTACGGAAGAGCAGGAAGTGCTCAAACGCGAGATTTATGAGCGCATGAATCCGCGACGCCGCAAGTTTGTGGACCGTCTGGGTTACGACAACTGGGATCCTTTCCAGAAGCCCAACGATCCCCTTGATCTGCGCACAGACATAAGCAAGCGTACCACGCAACAGCTGGTTAACGAATTTCTGCACGACGCGGGCAAAAAAGGCCCGTATGGCAAGGCTTACAGCAAGGGCGCCACAGAATGCGCCTTGGGCGTTATTAATAAAGACGAAAAATACATGGGCATTTTCGACTTTTGCCGCTGGTACTATGATCTTCTGAAAAAAGAGGGGCACATCCAATGAAAGCTCGCTACGATGACCTGGACGAATACATTGCGGACCTCAAGGCGGAAATTGCCGAAAATGAGCAGTGCGCCAACCATTACTACAACCTGGGCCTGGCTCTGCTGACCAAACGCGACTTTATCGCCGCTGAAGAAGCTTTTTTGAACGCTGTGCGCAACTCGCCGCACCTGGCCGAAGGCTATGTGCAGCTTGGCGGCATCTGCCTTGAACGCGGCGACCTTGACGGCTGCCTGCGCTACAATGAAGAAGCCGCAAACTGCCGCGCCAAGTTCCCCGTGCCGTGGAGCAACATTGCCTTTGTGCACCTGCAGCGCGGCGAACCGGACAAGGCCATCACCGCCCTGAACAAGGCCCTCAAATGGGATCCCAACTTTGTGCAGGCCCAGAACGCGCTGGCGACCGCCTATTTTATGAAGGGCGACATCAAAGCCTGCGAAACCCAGTGCTTGTCCATCATCAAAAAAGAACCCGCCTTTGCCCCGGCCTGGAACAACCTGGCCCTGGCCTACTTTGATCAGGGCGAATTCGCCAAAGCCAAAGAAGCGGCCGACAAGGCGCAAGAACTGGGTTTTGAGGTGTCTGAAGCCTTTCTTGAAGAACTCAAGGCTCACTGCTAGCAAAACTTTTGCAACAAAGCAGAAAGGCCCGCGAGCATCCGCCGCGGGCCTTTTTCTGAGCAAGTTCACTTTGAAACTGCTCTGCCAGATGCGGGAGCAAACGCCCGGCGCAGGGGCGAAAGAGAAATTTATTTATGCTGTTACGCGCCGGAGCGGGCGTCCCGGAAGCATTGAGAATGGATATTCTTGCTGTGAAAATGCTCCACATGTACGGAGCAAATCCGGCATTATGGCATATGCGAAAAAAGGCATGGTTCTTGCTTATCTATGCAGCGTGAACCGGTGCGGCCGATTTTGCCGCCCCACGGCCTCCGCCGCAGAACAGGCGGAAGCGCAAAGCACAAGGAGAACCCCCGTGGAACTGGAATTCCGTTTTCGCAATAATGATATGGGCCCGCTTTTTCCCACATTTCAGGAAAGGGTCAATGCCATGCTGCCCGCCAACCATGCAGACGCGGCGTCTTCTGCCGCCCCTGCCCTTGAGGCTCCGGCAGTGGAAACACCCCACATGCTCAATAACGAAGAAATGACCCAGGCGCTGGCCCAGGTGGAAGAAGAAGCCGCCCAGCACAGCCAGGAAATGCTTCAGGCGCACTCCGGCCTTAATGAGCAGCGCGTGGCCCGCCTGCTTGGCCTGCTGGACTAGGGGGCACCCCCTTGAAACAGCTTGTGGCCGCTCTGGCTCATACAGGACAATAAGCACGGCTCAAGTGGCAACAGCTCTAGAGCAATTTAACTTTGAAATTGCTCTAACAGCTTCTGTCGTGGGCTTTCGGCCTTGCGTATCAGGGCATGCAACGCTTGAAATGGCTGTTCAGCCGCGAAGTATCGCGCCATTTCAAGCGAAGCGCCAAACTGCGCATGCAAAGTACCGCCAGTTTGCCCTTGCGGCTGCTCTGCGTCCGTTTTTTGACACATGTTCTGCGTTGCAAAAACCTTCTGCGCCGCCGCCCAAATGGCGCGCGTCTCAAACATCAAAAACATCCAGCCAATGTGCCACCCGCGCTCCTTGCGGGGCATGCGCCCGCAACTGCATGGCGCAGCCGCTGCATCCGGTCAGGGTCACTGCGGGGACAGACGCCGTGGCGTCTTCGCCAGAGGCCAGTCCCTGCCA
>NZ_JBAIYR010000127.1:0-5729 GCF_036763145.1 Desulfovibrio sp. 1188_IL3213
GCTCCTCGCGCTCATGGCCGTTCTGGCGTTCCGCAGGCGTGCCGGAACCTTGATTCGCGCCAGCGGTACCGGGCGCCAGCCCCATTGCGTCCTTGTCTGCCTGATCCTGTGAAGCCTCTGGCAGTTCCCGGGACTCAGCGGAAGAGCCTTCAGGCGGATACTGCCCTTCGCTCCGGGCCAGTATTTTATCCGGCGCGGCGGAAGCGGCCATGGGGCCGAGCTGAATGTTTTCGGCATAGAGAATATCGCCCTCGCAGAAGGTCAGTGCGCGGGTAAGTGTATTTTTCAGCTCACGCACATTGCCGGGCCAGTCGTGGGCCGTGAGTTTTGCAAGGGCGCCCCGGCTGACCTGGGGCATGTGCAGTGACTTGCGCGCCCCGTTTGCCGAGGGGGACTGTCCTGGGCCGTACGCAGCGGGTTCCGTGTTTTCCGCCTGTGTTTCGGCGTCCATCTCTGCCGCCTTGGCGCGCGCTTTTACGGCCTCGGTCAGAAAGTAGACTGTCAGGGAGGGGATGTCGGTTTTTCTTTCCCGCAGGGGAGGGGTGTGGATGGTTATGACGGCCAGACGATAATAAAGATCTTCGCGGAAGGATCCGTCGCGTGCTTCGTCGGGAAGGGAGGCATTGGTGGCGGCGATAATGCGGGTATCAAAAGGCACTTCCTGATCGCTGCCCAGGGGACGGATGCGCCGCGTGGACAAGGCCCGCAGCAGCGCCTGCTGCACCTTGGGCGCGGCATTGCCTATTTCATCCAGCATGAGGGTTCCGCCCTCGGCGGCCAGAAATGCCCCCTTGCGAGGCTGCCTGGCCTCGGTAAAAGCGCCCTTTACGTGGCCGAACAGGGTGTCCATAAGCAGGTTTTCGTCCAGCGCGCCGCAGTTGATGGTGATGAACGGTCCTGAAGCGCGGGCGCTCAGACGGTGGATGGCTTCCGACACCAGTTCTTTGCCGGTGCCGGTTTCGCCCACCACCAGCACATCCGCCAGAACCTGCGATGCCTTGCGTACCTGGTCATACAGCGTCTGCATGGCCGGTGACGTGCCCACAAGGCCGCTGGCGGGGAGGTCTTCGGGGTGCGGCAGGTCGGAGGCTGGCTCGCGCTGCCACTGGGCGTCCTGAAGGGCCTCGTGGCTGCGGCGTTCTTCCTTGGCCTGGCGCAAACGTTTCAGAAGGGCGTTGATGCTGTTCTTGATGCGCTCCATTTCCAGAGGCAGCTGCGGCAGGTCAAGGTCGTCATCATTGCCCAGAATATTGCGGTTGCGTAGATCGCCGGACATGACATTGAGCGATTTGCCCATCTGGCGCGCCAGCCACCAGAGGCTCAGGGCCAGAAGAACCATGCCCCCCATAAAGCTGACTGCGTAGATGCCCATGATCTGCATGCCGGTGCGCGTGGTGGTGAAGCTGGTATCCAGAACGGCCAGCCCGCCGAGCACCACAGGCTCGCCGCCGGAGCCGGGATTGAAGCCGACGGGAACATAGCTTACGCGCTCCACGCGCATCTGTCCGTTGCTCCATATGGTGCTGCTTTCTGTCATGGGCAGTTGTCCGGCATGCCCTCCCTGCACCTCGGCCACCATGCTCCAGTAGTTGATGTGTTCCGGGCTGGGACGAAAAGCCATGCTGAAGCCGGGCCGCCCGTAGTCGCCCCAAAAGCCCGCCCGAACCGCATCATTGCCCAGGCTTTTGCCCGCAAGAGCCGCATCGGGCACTTCAGACTGAAAGATCATCCAGCCCTCACGGTCGAAAAACAGACTGCGCACGCGCGTGTCCGTGCCGGATGCGGCGATGGGGGCGTTGGGCGAGGAATAGCGCGATACGATGTTCCGCAGATCCTTCATATCCAGCGACAGCAGCAGGTAGCCCTGGAAGTTCCCGTTTTTGTCATGCAGGGCGGTAAAAAAACGCAACACATGCAGTGAAACGTTTTGCAGGGATTTGTCGACCGGAACCATGGAATACACGGCTTCCAGAGGCTGCCCCACATTGACGTAACCGGGGCGCTGGTCGCCCCCCAGGTTATGGAAAGGGCTTGCGGGGCTGTCGAGAGCCACCTGCATGGGGATATTGATGATGCTCCCTTCGTGGTTCAGCAACAGGTAGCGGCTTTCAGGGGTCAGCCCCACATAGGCCACTTCGCGATATTGAAGGCCATCGGTCTTGGCGCGAAATTCCATTCTGCGGGCCATGTCCTGCGGCTCCATAGAGCCTGCGGCCAGTATCAGCAACTGGTTGCGCGTTTCGGCCAGGGCATGTTCCAGGGCCAGGCTCATGGCCTGGGCCTGAAGTTGCGCGTTGCGCGCTATTGCGCGGTTTATGATGTGTTCAATGCTGCTGCTGGTTGTCAGAAAGATAAGCAGCAGCACGAGAGTCAGCAGAGGCAGCCCCAGCATGAGCATGCGGCTGACAAGGCTGCGGTTCATGAAGAAGGAGGTGACATCCAGGGTGCTTCCGCCGGGAAGCGTTCTGTAGAAGCGCATTGTTCCTCCTGGGCTTGGTTGCGCAAAAAAGCGCAATCTTTGTGTCCACTATAGGCACCTCGCGAAAATCTGGCAAGTTTTTTCGCGCAAAAATGAGAAAAAATCGGCAAAATACGGCAATTATTACGCAATGGCACGGTGGTTGCTATCTTTTTCACATTCACTGCGTGACAGTCGGCATGGCCCGGTGGGGGTACTGCCGAAAGAGAGTCCAAAGGATCTCAAACAGAGTGGAGGGTTCTTATGAAGAAGATGCGCACGCTTATGACCTGGCTGGCGGGCTGCGCGCTCATGCTGGCCGCCATGCCCGGCCTGGCTCTGGCTGCCGGGGGCAAGGCTTCGGCGGTGGTAATTGTGGCCGATACCCGCAAGCTGGACGGCATCCTGTACTGGTGGGCGGAAATGTACAATGAGAGTCATTTCTTTTTCGCCATCCTGACCATGCTCATCATTCCCATTGTGGGCTGCATCCTTGGCTGGCTGGCCGACCTCGTGATGTCGCACATCGGCATTGACCTCAAGCACCGCGAACTGGCCGAAAAGTAAGGAGGCGCATATGGATTGGCTGTATATCTTGATGCCCATCTCCGGCGTGTACATTTTCTGGCCGGGGCTTATCATTCTTGGTTTCGGCGTGGGCATTATCGGCGGTTTCTTCGGCCTGGGCGGCGCGTGGATGGTTACCCCCGGCCTGAATATTCTGGGCTTTCCCATGGCGTTCGCCATCGGAACAGACGTGGCGCAAATGGCTGGTAAATCGCTTATCTCAACCATGCGGCACGGCAAGTTCGGCAACGTGGACTACGCCCTGGGCATCACCATGCTTATCGGTACGGTCATCGGCGTTGAAATCGGCGCGCAGATGGTCATGTGGCTTGAGCGCATCGGCTCGGTGGACAAGGTTGTGCGCTGGCTCTACGTGGTGCTGCTCATATCCATTGCATGGCTGGTGTTTCATGACGCCGCCGTGCGCCGTCGCAAGGAACGTGAAGCCAAGGCGCAACATAAGGAACTGGACGCCGCCGCCGTCGGCATTGACTGGGCCTCTCGTCTTCAGGCCATAAGGATACCTCCCGTTGTCCATTACAAGCATGCCAACATCACCTGCTCCGCGTGGCTGCCTATCACCGTCAGTCTCTTCACCGGCTGGCTGGCAGGCATACTCGGTATCGGCGGCGGTCTCATCCGTATGCCCGCTCTTGTCTATCTTGTGGGCTGCCCCACCCATCTGGCAGTGGGTACGGACCTCTTTGAAGTTGCCATCTCCGGCCTGTACGGCACGGCGTCCTACGCGTACAAGGGCCGCGTGGAACTCCTGGCCGCGCTCATCATGCTGTGCGGCGCTGCCATCGGCGCGCAGATAGGCGTTGTGGCGACCAAGTACGTCAAGGGTTACGGCATTCGTTTCGTTTTCGGCCTGGCCGTTCTGGGCTGCCTCATGTCTGTTATTCTGAAGCTTCTGCAGGCGGAATTCCCTGCATGGGGCTGGCTGCTTGGCCCCCTTGCCACTGTTGAAGTTCTTGGTTTCGTAAGTGCCATTTCCATCTACATCGCGGTGAAGATGGTGCAGGGCGCCAAGGCGGAATTGGCCGCCAAGAAGATGCGGGCAGCGAACAGCTAGGAGGGACATCATGAAGATTCGTAGTTTGCTGCTTATGCTGGTGCTTGGACTTTCCACTTTCCTCACCGCCTGCGACTTCGAGGGCGGGGTGGAGCAGGGCCGCTGTGTGGCCTTCAACCCCGAAGCCAAAACCCTGACCATCGTGGTTGACGTTACTCACGATCAGTTCAACCCGCATTACAGCGGTGGCGTACACACATTCAAGCTGCCGACCATTCCCAGCGAAATGGGACCGCCGCCTGAAGTGGGTGGACGCCTCATGATCGACCTGGAAAAGAATACGGTGCTTGTATTCGATCCCGAAACCAAGACCGTGCGCGAAATTCCCGTGCAGTTTATGGATGTGGAAAAGAATATACGCCCCAAGCATCCCAAGGTTGCGGGCAAGACCTTCCCCGTTGTTGACAAGGAACAGCAGACGGTCACCGTGTATTCCAACCGCCTGAGCTCCCTGATTACCTTCAAGGTTCCCGCAGGCGATATAGACCTGCCCCCCTATGTGTGGGCTGCCGGTAACGAAATGCGCATCGCGTACCGAAACGCGGACAAGAATCAGGCCATACGCATCATGAACGTGACCAAGACCAATATATTCAGCAAGTAGACCATATCGGCATCAAGAATACCGGGGCGGCACTGCCCGCCCCGGTATAAAAGATTTTCTGGAGAACAGCATGAACAGCTACAAGCAGCACCTTTATATCAGTTGCATCCGTATCACGGCCAACGCGCTTATGGTGGCCGCGGTTTTTGTAGCCATGTACCAGTCTTCACGCAGTTTTGACGCGGCCGAGCTGACGTTTTGCGCATGGTTTTTCGGTATAACGGTTCCTCTGTGGGCCGGGGCCTTCTGGCTTACACGCATGGTGCGGCGGCGCTTTCCCGCCGAAGGCCAAAGCATGGTGCATTTGCCGCGCATGGGCCTGTCGCTGGTGAGCTGGCGGGTGCTTGAGCAGGTAAGGGGTTCGCAACTGGTGCAGCAGCGCTAGACAATTTTGCTTTGAAACTGCCTGACGGCTGCGTGAGCAGACGTCCGCTACCAAGGCGCAACGCAGCTTCAGCCTCCGGTTCAGGAGCTTGCGAAAAAGACTGCACCACTGCCTGAGGGTGCAGTAAGGCGCCGAAGTGAACGTTATAAAAACTTTGAGATTTCACATCCCAAAGTTGGAATGCTCTAACAGAGGTATTGCCATGATTGCCGCCAGCACTTTCAGAGGATACGATTCATCCATGCAGACTCTTCTTGACGCCGACACCTGGGATGCCTGCCAAAATATCCGCCGCCGCCAGCGCCGCCTGGGTACGGTGTGCGCCCTGCTGCTGGCCGTGGCCCTGCTGGGCCTGGTAGACGGGCTGCAGGGCCTGATGCGTTCCGGCTCAAGCACGCTTGAGATGCTGCCGGGCAACGTGGTGGCCCTTTCCGGTCCCCTCACGGTCAAAAATCCCGTTACAAACGATATTGAAGTGCGCTTTACGCCCCCGGATGCGCCGCTGATTTTCAACTTGGAAGGCTTTTTTGCCGGCTACTGGTTCGGCAACGGCATGTGGCGCGGCACTGTTGGCGCGGAAAACGGGGCGGAAGCAGGCGAGTACCAGATGCGCGTGCGGTTCAGGGGCGCCGCGGCGGCC
>NZ_JBAIYR010000128.1:0-5643 GCF_036763145.1 Desulfovibrio sp. 1188_IL3213
CAAGCAGCCCCCGCCCGGCGTTGATGAGGAACAACAGTGTGAAATGCCGGGGGCGAAAGCCCACACCGTCGAGGCTCCGTTGCCCGACGGCCATGCGGGCGGCGCCGCCTGCGACAGTGACCACAAAACACGGGATGGAGGTCTGGCGCGATGATTCCTCTTTCATGGTACATGGCGCTGGCCGCTGTGCTGTTCTGTATCGGCGTGGCCGGATTCCTTACGCGGCGCAACATTATTGTCATGCTGCTTTCCCTTGAGCTGATGCTCAACGGCGTGAACCTGAACCTCGTGGCCATGAGTTATTTTATGGATTCCCTGCGCGGCCATGTGTTCACCCTTTTTGTGATAACGGTGGCAGCATGCGAGGCCGCCGTGGGCCTGGGCATAGTCATCTGCCTGTTCCGCAGCCGTAAAACGGTGCGCAACGACAAAATCGTCGAGCTTCGGGGGTAGCCATGCCCATATACCTCTTGCTTATTCCGCTGTGTCCGCTGCTGGCCTTTGCCGTTACCCTGGTCTGCGGGCGCTGGTGGGGCAGTCGCGCCCACTGGCTGCCCATTGCGGCCATTGTGATTTCCCTGTGCTGTTCCCTTCTGGCCCTGCGCGATGTCATGAACGGCGTCATCGTCAATGCCGATGTGCATAACTGGATAACATCGGGCAACCTGAGCGTGTCTTTCGGCTTTCTTGTGGACCAGCTTACGGCGGTCATGCTCATTGTGGTCACCAGCGTCAGCACGCTGGTTCACATCTATTCCGTGGGCTACATGAAGGGAGAAGACGGCTATTACCGCTTTTTTGCCTATCTGGCGCTCTTTTCTTTTTCCATGCTTATGCTGGTGCTGAGCAACAACTTTTTGCAGCTCTTTTTTGGCTGGGAGGCTGTGGGCCTTTCGTCCTACCTGCTCATCGGCTTTTATTATGAGAAAACGTCGGCCTCGGATGCTGGCAAAAAAGCTTTCATCGTCAACCGGTTCGGTGACTTTGGTTTTCTGCTCGGCCTGTTCTGCATCTTTACGCTTTTTGGCAGTCTGCACTATGAAAACGTGTTTTCCCAGGCGGGCATGCTGCAGGGCCTGAGCTACACCATCGGCGGCACAAGCATTGACGCGGCCACCCTCATCTGTCTGCTGCTCTTTTGCGGCGCAGTGGGCAAGTCTGCCCAACTGCCCCTGCATGTGTGGCTGCCCGACGCCATGGAAGGCCCCACACCTGTAAGCGCTCTCATTCACGCGGCCACAATGGTCACGGCGGGGGTCTTTCTGGTGGCCCGCTGTAACGCGCTGTTTTCTCTTTCGCCCACGGCTCTTGGGGTCATCACCGTAGTGGGCGCGCTGACGGCGCTTTTTGCGGCCACCATTGCCCTCACCCAGACGGACATCAAGCGGGTGGTGGCCTATTCCACCATCAGTCAACTGGCCTTCATGTTCATAGGTTGCGGCGTGGGGGCCTATGCGGCGGGCATTTTCCATCTCTTTACCCACGCGTTTTTCAAGGCCCTGCTGTTCCTGGGCTGCGGCTCGGTCATTCTGGGCATGCATCACGAGCAGGACATGCGCCGTATGGGCGGCTTGCGAAAATACATGCCCATCACCTGCGCCACATTTTTGCTGGCCTCGCTTTCCATTTCCGGCGTACCGGGGCTGGCAGGCTTTTTCAGTAAGGACGAGATCCTGCTCATGGCTTTCAATGCCGACACCACGGCTGGGTACTTTGCCTGGGGCGTGGGAACCTTTGTGGCCTTTTTGACGGCCTTTTATTCCTTCCGCTTGTTTTTCAGCATTTTTTACGGCGAATTTCGCGGCACACGGCATCAGCGCGAGCATTTGCACGAGTCGCCGCTGGTGGTCACCATACCTTTGCTCATCCTGGCCTGTGGGGCCGTGGCGGCTGGCTGGCTGGGCATTCCTCATGTGCTTGGCGGCTCCAATCTCTGGGCCGGTTTTCTTGAGCCGGTGCTGGGGCATCCGCATCTGCACCTGGACGGCACGGTTGAGCTTATGCTCATGGGGGCTTCGGTGGTGGCGGGGGGCTGCGGCATTGGCCTTGCGTGGTTTATGTACTGCCGCCAGACCGAATGGCCGGACAGGGTTGTGCAGAGTTTTCCGCGTTTGTACAGGCTTTTTCTGCACAAGTACCGTGTGGACGAAATCTACGCGGCCTGTCTGGTGCGCCCGGTTTTGTGGCTGGCTGACCATGTGCTTCTGCGCGTGGTGGATACCAAGGGGATCGAAGGGGTTGTCAATGGCCTGCCCCGTGCTATCGGCAGGCTTTCCGACAGGTTGCGCCGCTTCCAGGACGGGCAGGTGGCCCATTATCTGGCCTGGCTGGCCGGAGCCTCGGTGGTGCTTCTGATTGTGCTGCAACTGGGAATTTTCTCGTAAACACGGCAGGGAGACAGCATGTCCGTACCCGTACTTTCCTTGCTTATCTTTGTTCCTGTGCTTGGCGGTCTCTCGCTTATGCTTCTGCCCCGAGGGCGGGAGGAGACTATCAGGCTGGGGGCGCTGACCGTCTGTGCCGTGGAACTGGCCCTGAGCCTCTGGGCGCTCAGCCAGTTTGACAAGGGCTTGTGGCAGATGCAGATGGTGGAAAACCGCCCCTGGATTGAAAACCTGAACATACGCTACAGCCTGGGCATTGATGGCATAAGCGTGCTCTTTTTGCCGCTGACCGCGCTCATTACTCTTTTGGGCGTGGCTGTGTCGTTCAAAAGCATCACTTTGAAGGTCAAGGAGTTCTTCGTCAGCCTGCTGCTGCTCGAAGGAGCCATGATGGGCGTGTTTTGCGCGCTGGACCTCATGCTTTTTTATGTGTTCTGGGAGGCCATGCTCATTCCCATGTTCCTGCTCATCGGCGTATGGGGCGGGCCACGGCGCATTTATGCAACGGTGAAGTTCTTTCTTTACACCCTGTTGGGCAGCCTGCTCATGCTTGTGGGCATTATCCTCCTTTATCTCAAGGGCGGAAACACCTTCGACATGCTGGCCCTGGCCGGACAGAATTACGGTAAAGACCTGCAGTTGCTTTTATTCTGGGCCTTTTTTGCCGCGTTTGCCGTCAAGGTTCCCATGTGGCCCGTCCACACATGGTTGCCCGATGCGCATACCGAGGCGCCCACGGCGGGTTCGGTCATTCTTGCGGGCGTGCTTATCAAGATGGGCGCGTATGGCTTTTTGCGCATCAGCCTGCCCATTCTGCCTTACGCCGCCTGGACCTTGCTGACGCCCATGCTGGTTCTGTCTGTTATCGCCATTGTTTACGGCGCGCTGGTCTGCCTGGCGCAAACCGACATCAAGCGCCTGATCGCTTACAGTTCCGTGAGCCATATGGGTTTTGTGACTCTGGGGCTTTTTGCCCTGACCCAGAAGGGCGTGGAAGGCTCCATCATACAGATGCTCAACCACGGCATCGTGACGGGCGCGCTCTTTCTGGCCGTGGGCATGATTTATGACCGCACCCACACACGCCGGATCTCTGACTACGGCGGCCTTGCCAGCACCATGCCCGTCATGGCCGGATTTTTTCTGGTATTTACCCTGGCGGCCATAGGCCTGCCGGGTACCAACGGCTTTATCGGCGAGTTTCTCATTTTGCTGGGCGGGTTCGAGCGCGCGCCCTGGGCCGCAGTGGTGGCGTCTTCGGGGCTTATCCTGGGGGCCTGGTATATGCTGTGGCTCTATCAGCGAGTATTTTTCAAGCAGGTTTCAGATACGGTGCGCGGGCTGTCCGGGCTTGACGGCAGGGAGCTGACCATCCTGCTGACCATGGCCGTGCTGGTGCTTGCCATAGGCATTTTCCCCAACATGCTGCTGGAATACACCCACGCTTCGGTAGAGCGGCTTGTCAGTGACACGCAGCAGGCTTTTGCGGCCTTTGCAGCCCAGTAGGGCGGAGTAACAAGGAGCCACCATGACTGATACTGTTGTCGCGCCTCTTTCTGCACTGCCCTTGCTGGCCGATCTGCCCGCCCTTGCGCCGGAGCTGGTTCTTCTGGCCACGGCCGTCTGCCTCATGCTTGGCGATCTTTTTTACCCGCGTGAGCGTGTTTTCCAGCAGTGGCTTACAGCCGCCGGGGCTGCCGTTGCCCTTGCCCTGACACTGAGCATGAATTTCAGCGGCGGAGCCGCCGCCTTTGGCGGAATGTTCCGTGCCGACGGGCTGGCGGCGGCCTTCAAGGTCGTCTGCCTTGCGGCTCTCGGGCTTACTGCCCTTATGAGCGAATCCTTCTGCCGTCATGCCTCCATGCGTCAGGGGGAATACTACAGCCTCATGGCTTTTTCCACGCTTGGCATGTGCGTCATGGTTTCTGCCGGTGACGTCATTGTGCTGTATCTCGGTCTTGAGCTTATGGCCTTGCCCATTTACGCTCTGGTGGCCCTGCGTACGGCGGATCCGCGCAGCAGCGAGGCTGCCATCAAGTATTTTCTTATGGGCAGTTTTGCATCGGCCCTGCTGCTTTTCGGCCTGTCCGTCCTTTACGGCCTGACAGGGCAGACGGATATTGCCGAAATGGCGCGTCGCCTTGCCGTCAGCCTGAGCGTATCGGAAATGCACACCCTGCCGGCGGCAGTCATGGCCCTGGGGCTGGTGCTGGCCGGTCTGGGCTTCAAGGTGGCGGCGGTTCCCTTTCATGTGTGGGTGCCGGATGTGTATGAAGGAGCGCCCACCACTGTTACGGCGTTCATGTCTGTGGCAGCCAAAACAGCCAGTTTTGCGGTGCTTGCGCGTGTGCTTTTGCAGGGCTTGCCGCAGTTGAGTCCTTTGTGGAGCGATGCCTTGGCCGGGCTTGCTGTTCTGACCATGATTCTCGGCAACATTGCCGCTCTGGCACAGACCAGCCTCAAGCGCATGCTGGCCTACTCGGCCATTGCCCATGCCGGGTACGCGCTGCTTGGCCTTGCCGCCTGCACGCCTGAGGGGCTGCGGGCCACGGCCGCCTATCTGACCATTTATCTGTGCATGAATATCGGGGCATTTGCCGTCATAAGCTACCTTTCCGCCCGTTCCGGCAAAGGCCGTATGGGCGAAGGTCCCGATGCCGGAGAAGATCTGGATGATTACCGGGGGCTTGCCGCGCGCAGCCCGTTGCTGGCGGCAGTCATGCTGGTTTTTCTTTTCTCGCTGACGGGCATTCCGCCCACGGCGGGCTTTATGGGCAAGTTCATGCTGTTTCGCGCGGCCTTTGCGGCGGGATACCAGGTTACTGTCGTGGTGGCTGTCGTGTGCAGCACCATATCGGCCTGGTACTATCTTGGTGTTGCAAAACGCATGTACATGCAGGATAGTACAGATTGTGTCCCCGCAACATCGTGCGCCATAGCGGGCGAAACGGGCTTGCAAGCGGTGCTCGCGGTCTGTCTTGCCGGGGCGGTGCTGTGGGGCATGTTCCCGCAATCATTGCTTTTCTGGATTAATGTGTATTTTTGACAAGGGTTGATCCTGTGCCGCTCCCCTCGGGGCGCACATAGTTCAGGTGTTGACAAAGTAAATCTGGAGGAGATTTTTTATGAAAAACAGATGGATGCTCGGTGGCAGCATGGTATTGTTACTGCTGCTCACCGTGGGCCAGGCCTTTGCGGCTGAAGGCTCTGCCCCTGCTGCCGCTGCCCCCGCTCCGGTTGCGGAGGCGCCCAAGGCTCC